>JAILDS010000068.1 GCA_024689165.1 Clostridia bacterium | reverse complement strand
CGACGCCGAGGAGAACCAGTAGGAGCAGTGGGCGAGATTGTACAGCCCGAACATGATGGCCGAGCCCACCAGCGTATTGATGACGCCCACGATCAGAAACCGCAGGAGCTTCGCGTCAAAGAGAGAAAGCAGTTTTTTCATCGTCTCACTCCAATGACGATACTGTATCACAATTTGCCGCGAAAGTAAACCGGGAGCCGAACGGCGGCAGGTATTTGCGGCGTCCAACCGGGCGCGGTAGAGGATGAGATTGCCGCGTCGCTGCGCTCCTCGCAATGACAGACAAGAACTGCTCCCGGACGGGCATTCCTCATTCCTCATTCCTCATTTGTTCACGGCGGGCGCAAGCGACCCGCCCTACGGAGGTACGGAGGTATTTGTGCGGGCCGCCGGAGACGTCGGCTTCTGCGAAGCAAAAACAGAGCTGCCGGAGCAGCTCTGTTTCGTTCAAAGGCATTTACTTTTTGTCGCGGTACAGGAATGTGACGATCTGGCCGCGCGTGCAGGGATTGCCCGGGCTGAAGTGCGTCGCGTCCGTGCCGTTCGTGACGTTGTTCTTCACTGCCCAAAGCACCGCGTCATAATAGTACTGCCCTTTGGCGACGTCGGAGAACGGATTTTTCGCCGTGACCTTCGGCGCGCTCTCGCTCCGGTACAGGAACGTCACCACATGCGCGCGCGTGCACGGACTCTCAGGGCTGAACGTCGTCTTGCTCGTGCCGTTCGTGATGCCCTGCTCCACCGCCCACAGGACGGCATTGTAATAATAGGCGTTCTTCGGGACGTCCCTGAACGGATTCTTTGTGGTTGTCGGCTCCGGGCAGCCGGCCGCGCGCCACAGGAACGTGACGACCTGGCCGCGCGTACAGGTGGCCCCCGGACTGAACGTCGTCTTGCTTGTGCCGTTTGTGATCTGCGGATCGCAGTTCACCGCCCACAGCACCGGGTCGTAGTAATAGGCGCCCTTTTTGACGTCCTTGAACGGATTCTTCACGGTCGGCGCAGGCGTCGGGGTCGGCGTGGGTTTCGGCGTCGGGGTCGGCGTGGGCTTCGGCGTCGGCGTCGGCGTGGGTTTCGGCGTCGGAGTCGGTGTTGGCTTCGGCGTCGGGGTCGGCGTGGGCTTCGGCGTCGGGGTCGGCGTGGGCTTCGGCGTCGGGGTCGGAGTTGGCTTCGGCGTCGGCGTCGGCGTGGGCTTTGGCGTCGGCGTCGGAGTCGGCGCGGACGCTGTGCTGTACTTCAGAATGTCCGCTTCGATCGCCTGATAAGCGGGCTTTGCGATCTCGTTCATGAGCATCTCGTACACATAGTAGAAATGCGACGTGCCGCGGCCGCCGAACCAGAACCACTTTTCGTCAAAGCTTGCGGAGATCCCGTCCGCCTCCGCCAGCGCAACGATCTCGTCGCAGCGCCGGTCAAATTCCTCGATCTGGTCTTCAAAACGGTTTTTGATCGCCAGATACGCTTCGAGGAATTCCCGGTTGTTCATGAAGTGCTCGTACACATCGGGCTCGTTGTTCTTTGCGTAATCCAGATATCCGAGCATCCAGAACCGAAATTCCGCGTAGGCCTGCCGGTCGTTGCCGCACTCCACGACAAAGTCCTTCCAGGAGTCGAATGTGTTCCCCTGCGCCTTATAGTACGGGAAGAGCGCGAGCTGATCGTGCATCCCCCAGCAGTAGGCCGTGAACTCGTTGATCAGCCCGTACGGCCCGCTCACGTTCGCACTCGCTTCGCTGTCCTCGGAGACATAGGTGTCGAACCGGAAGGTGCGCAGGTCCTCCGGCAGCGTCTCCGCCCAGGTCGAGGTGGGCGGGATCGTGACGCCGTACGAATACTGCGGCACCAGAATATCCTTCTGATTGCCGATGTAAATGGCCTCGATGCGGAAAGTATCGGGCTTTCTGTAGCTGTAGGCATGGTAAAACTCGTGAACGACGGTATCCAGCGCCTCGGCGTTGGAGCGCGAGCCGCTCAGAAAGGTTGTCAGCATATCGTCGTATCCACCCTGGTCGAGGAGATAGCTGACCAGATAATATCCGTCCTTGTCGTAGGCCTTCAGGATGGCGAGCGCGTTCTCTGCGCTGACCTCCGAATCGAGGCCCGGGACGGCGAGGACCCTCGCTCCGGAGAGGGCGCGCGCGTCCGGCTCCGCGCAGGGGCGCGTCGTTTCGATGATCTGGCCCCGGACGGCGTCAAGCTCGCTCTCCTCCCACAGGGCAGGCGCGGCGGCGTCTGCCGACGCAGGGGCCGGCAGCAGGGACAGGCACATGAGGACGCAGAGCATCAGCGCCAGCAGTTTTTTGTGTTTCAGCTCCATAGGACGACCTCCCGCAGCGCAGATTTCCCGCGCAGTATTGTTATCAGTATACGATGCCGCCGGACGTCTGTCAAACCGTTTCCGGTCTGCGCGAGAGGGGCACAGGTCCCCACCCTGCGGTGGATCCGGAACGAATTCGCCGAAATACAACGGAAATTCAATGCGTCCTGCGCGGGCGATTCGTGAATCGCCCCTACGGCCCTCTCAGTCTCGCTCGGCGGGGCGCAGGTCCCCGCCCTGCGGCGGGAATGGCGCGCAGACGGCAAAACACCGGGAGCCGATCGGCTCCCGGTGTTGGGGTTTTATTGACGTCAGTCGACGGGCTGCTTGGCGAGCTCGAAGAGGTCCTCGACGTCCTTCGAGGGGGCCTTGCTCGCGAGGGACACGACCACCGCGGCGATCAGGCCGCAGAGGAAGCCGGGGATGATCTCGTA
>JAILDS010000039.1 GCA_024689165.1 Clostridia bacterium | reverse complement strand
CTGCCGACGCGGATAAGCAGCTCGGAGAGGCGCTCTCCGGGCAGGCTTTCATATTTGTCTTCGCCGATAGTGATTATTGCCATTTATTTGAAGGTATACGGTTTTCGGGTCACCAGAGCACCATGCAGAAGTACGTCACCGTGTTCGCGCCGTTGATGTAGCGCATGCCGACCGCCTTTGAAAGCTGCATCACGTTCACCCCGCAGGCCTCTATCGACGGCGAGGCCCTGTCGGGAAAGCGGCAGGGGGCGTCCGGATAGGTACACTCCGCGCACAGTCCGCAGCCCTCGTTGCCGAGGGCGTAAAAGTTCTCTCCGTCGGAGCGCATCGCGTCGGTGATCTCCCTGAAAGCGTCCTTGGCGCGGCGGTGTCCCTCCTGCATCCCCTCGAAGTCGAAGGAATCCTCAAGGTCGTATTTGAAAGAGACGAGCAGCGCGTTCGGGTACGATTTTATACGGGCTTCGAGCTCCTCAAGCGTCCCCACGCCGGGCGGGCAGGTCCACGTTTTGCCGTATCTGCCGCAGGCGTTGCTCCTGCAGGCCTCGACCACAGCGGGTGAAAACGGTATGACGGACGTCGAAAAAGCCCGGTACTCGCAGATGTCCGGGTGCGTAAGGTACTTTTCGAACCTCATACGGCGCAGAGCAGCTCAACGGCGGCGTCCGCCGCGCTGGCGGCGTCGGAGGTGTATTTATCGGCGCCGATGCTCCTGCAGAAGGCGTCCGTCACGGGAGCCCCGCCGACCATGATCTTGACTTTGTCGCGGACACCGCGCGCCTCCGCCTCCTTCACCACGTCGGCCATGACGTCCATGGTCGTGGTCAGAAGAGCCGAACAGCAGATTATCCGGCAGTCCTCGTCGATGGCGGTCTGCACGAAGGTCTCGGGCGAAACGTCCGTGCCGAGGTCGACGACCTCTATCCCCTTGCCCTCCATCATCATCTTGACGAGGTTCTTGCCGATGTCGTGCAGGTCGCCCTGAACGGTGCCGATGCACACCTTTCCGGCGGCTTTTACGCCGTCCTCCTTAAGTCTGGGAGAAAGCACCTGCATGCCCATATTCATCGCGCGGGCGGCGACGAGGACCTCTGGCACGTAGACCTCGTTCCTCTTGAACTTCTCGCCGATGACGTTCATGCCGGGCATGAGCCCTTCGTTGAGGATCTCGGCGGCGGGGCAGCCCTCTTCGAGCGCCTGTTCGACAAGCTGGCGGACGAGCTTCGCCCTGCCTCTCTGAAGGTTTTCGGAAATGTCGGAATAAATGCTCATATTCATACCTCCGGTGGACTCAGGCAATACCGCATTCTCATGGCTCGCGTATCGCCTTTATATTACGCTTCGGAATAGTATTCGTCAAGGACCGCAGAGGCGGTCTCGGCCCAGACTATAAGGTTTTCGGGCCGGTAGCCGACGGTGCTTATGTCCTTGAGGGTAATGTCGCAGGGGCAGCCGTATTTAAGGCAGAGGGAAGCCGTTTCGGCGATCTCGGCGCGGATCTGCTCCGGGTCCGTTTTTATGGCGACGTTCGCGGGGTTCGGTTTTTTTGACAGCACGTATTTCCCTCGCGTCGTCTCGGCGGAAACCTTCACGTCCGACCACGGGCTCACGCCGATCTTGCGCAGGTTCGGGAAGCGCTCTATCACGTCTATCCTGTCCGAAAGCGGCTCACAGCAGCCGTAATACGTACAGGCGCAGCGTGAGGCCAGCGGTATGGAATACTGCACGTCGAACTCATAGTGCGCCTGAGGCGAGATCGAGGAGAACATCTGCGCCATGGTCCGGAACCAGATGTCGCCGCAGCGGTAGCTCCCGGGCTCCGGCTCGCGGGGCGGCGTGACAGACCCGGGCGTGCAGTGCAGCGACAGCCCACGCGGATCGTAAAGCCCCAGCGACTCCATCTGATCCATCTCGCTCGCCATAGCCCGCGCGAACAGGCCGATTATCCTGTGCAGGTATTCCGGCCTGTCGTAGACGTCCATCAGAATGGGCTCCACGCCGCGGAGCCTCGCGATCTGGTCCCACGGGGCGTAGTAAATGCCGTGCCCCCGCAGCTCGACCGGAAGGACGTCGCCGAGGACCTCGTTCGCGAAGGCGACGTTTTTCTCGTCGGAGTCGGGGCAAGCAGTTATCACCGGGTCGTGGAAGGCCTCAAGAGCGCTCTCGTCGGCGAGCATGTCCTCATAATGGTGCGAGACGATGTGGTTGCGGTCGTCGACGGCTATGACCGACTCCTTCGCGGCAAGCCCGTTGCCCGTGGAGCTGTACGCCTTGCCGACGACCCAGCAGGGCTCGATATAATTATCGCACCTGAAATGCCGTTCCCTGAACAGCTGCGAGCGCAGGAACCACTCCATGCCGCGCAGTCCCGGATCCTCGCACACGCAGTCGAGCTCGCCGTCCATGTTCATCTCATGCCATGGGATCTCCTCTATTATCAGCGGCGGGCGGACGATCTTCAGGTCGTTGCTGTCGCGGAAGCGGCGGCGCATCCTCTCGTGCTTCGGGGATTCGGCGATCTCGCGGTAGCGTTTCGCGAGCTCGCGCACGATCTCCTTTTCCTTGTTGAAATCACTCATTTCCGTCATCTCCGGCTCCGGTCAGAGCCTGATCTTTTTGATCTCCTCGGCGTAGTACTGCACGAGCTCGAACTTCGTCCCGGGCATGAGGCGGTGGTCCGGGCAGGGGATGAAGCCGCCCATGGCGGACAGCCGTTTCATTCGCTCGATCTCCGCGTCGACGGCGGCCTTGTCCCTGCGCAGGGCGGTCTTGTCCATCCCGCCGACGCCGAGCATGCCGTCGCCGAATTTTTTTCTCGCGGGCCCGAACTGGTCGCCCCATACGCCGACCTCTATCGGGAACATCGTGTTGACGCCGTTTTCGAACCACGTCGGCAGCAGCTTTTCCGTAACGCCGTCGCAGTCGAGGGAGATGACGTCGATGCCGTACTCACGGCAGAGGTCGTTCCTCTTTTTGTAGTGCTTCGCGCACAGGGAATCGAACATCTCCGGCGACAGCAGCGGGCCGTTCTTGAAGCAGATGTCCTCCCAGTAGTGCCCGAAATCGAATTTCGCCCCTGTCTCCAGCACCGCTTTGACGCATCGGTACTGCATCTCGGCGTAGGCGTCGACGATGTCCGCGAACAGCTCCTCGTCCTCGTCGTACAGAAGGTAGCTCATGCCGATGACGCTTGTCATGTCGCGGATCTGCCCCAGCACCGAGCCGAGGAAGAGGCCGACGGGAACGTCCTTGGGCCGGGTCTCGTTGAAAGAGCGGAAGTATTCCGTATCCACCCGGTCGGGCGTGAACCGCATCTTGGGCAGGTATTGCTCCTCAAAGCCCTCCCTGTCCTTGAGTATATAATCGTCCTCGGAGGGGATGGACGTTATCCCGGGCTTTACGCGCTCTATGACCCCCGTCCGGCTCTGCACCCGCCGGCTGCCGTCGGGCAGGACCTCGAGGGTCTTCGTCTCGAAGCCCGGGGAAAGCCCCATGTTCGGGCCCCGCGTGTTCGACCAGTTGAAATCCCAGCCGATGAGTCTGTCGAGCTCCTTGTCCTTCTCGCTGCCGTCGTAATTCCCCTCCGCGAGCTCCGCCGGGATCTTGCCCTGCCGCGCCCACTCGGAGAGCAGTTCCGGCCAGTAGCCGAAATGCACCGCGGGCATCCTGTCGGCAGGCTTGCGGCGCAGTATGTTCATCGCGCGTTCTCTGTTGGTCATTTCCGCCTCCTGAATAAAAAACCGAAGTGTGCGTGATCAAGAGAAGCCCGCGCCGGGCGTGTGCCGCGGGGCGGGATTCCTGAACTGTTTTACGCGGCTTCACCGGGGAGCTCTTCAAGCCCTACGACGGAGCGGAGTATGAGCCGGGCGTCCGCGGGGGTTACCGATCCGTCCCCGTCGACGTTCGCCGCTGCGGTCTGCGCCGGGGTCAGAGTCTCGAGAGACACCGCAGCTCTGAGCGCGAGCCGTGCGTCCGCGGCGGTAACGCTGCCGTCGCCGTCGACATCGCCCTTTCTGAGCGCGCCGGCGGCTTTGTCGGCGATATAAAGGACCGCCCACGGATCGAAGGTCGTGACCTCCACGGCCGCCGAGGCTGCCTCATATTCGTCGGAACCCGCAAAAGCGAGGGTATAGCTGCCCGTGGGCACGTCGTGGAATGCAAAGCTTCCGTCCGAAGCGACCTCGGCGGTCGCTTCGAAGCCCTCGCCGGTCAGAGTGAGCTTCAGCCCTTCGGGCGACGCGCCGCTGTCGATAACGACCGTTCCGGCGGGCATGTAGCTCTCGGACTCGGCAACGGTGTACCTCGCGGACACTACGGCGCTGTCCGGATATCCCGGGCAGACCGCGACCGCTTTGACGGTCATGTTGTTGGTCACGGCGAAGGGACGCTCATAGAGTTTGCTGTCCCCGGTCGGGTCGCTGCCGTCGGTCGTGTAACGGATCCCGGCGCCTTCGGGAGCGCCCTCGGGCAGGCTGATCTTCACGCCGTCGCCGTACGCGACGGTCTGTTCCGCGCCGCCCTCGATGACCGGGGCGGAAAGCGCGGTCTGAGCCTCAACGACGCCGCTGTCGGCGAAGCTCTCGCCCATATCCGTGCCGGCGTAGCTCTTAACGCTGCCGGAGACGGTGAGCAGGAGCTCCGCGCCGACCCCGGGCATGTCGTCGGACGCGATGAGCACCGTCCTGGTGTAGGTCTTCGTCGCCTCGCCGTCGATATTCGAGGGGGTATGTCCCTGCTCGACGCTCGTCACTGAGCTTACCGCCCTGGGACCCGCCGCGGTCGAGAGGGTATAGACTGCCGGGTCGAGAACGAGGTCTTCCTCCATATACTTGCTGAAGGTGACGTAAACGCCGTCTTCGGTGAAGCGGACGCTCTCGACGACGGGAGCCGTCCGGTCGACGAGCGGGATATTGACGTCGAGCTGTTCGGGCAGGACGGGCAGCAGGTTCGTGATCTCCCTGCCGTTGACCGTCGCGCCGCCGATGCCGACGACCGCCGCCAGGTCGGCGTCCGAATCGCCCTTGAGCCCGGCTTTTTCCGCGGTGACGAACCACAGGCCCTGCGGCACGAACCAGGCGTATTTGCCGTCCGCGCCGGTGACCTGAACGGTCTCCATCGGCGTTTTTTCAACTTCGGCGGCGGGTATTACCGAGCTGACCGAGCCTGCGTTCGCCTCCGTCACGGGCAGTCCGTCCGCGTCAACGGCGTACCACAGCGTTACGACGGCGTCCTTAACGGGATTTTCGATGACGCCCTCGTACACGACGCCGGAGGGGTCGTGGTTGACGTTGTAGGTCTTGCTGTTCGAGTCGTCCTTTTTGAGGTGCTTGCAGTCGTCGAGCCCCGTCTGCATTGCGTGGGACAGGAAGATGTTTTTGATGGTGCGGTAGGATTCCTCATACTGCCTGATGGTCTTCTGACGTGCCTTCGCGGCCGCCTTGCCCAGGGTCGCGCCGTTGAGGACGCTCAGCCCGGAGACGCCCATACCCGCGACCGCGAATTCCTCGCCGCCGGGAAGGGATCCGAAGCCGCTGGCTATGATGCTCGCGACGTCGCAGCCCAGAGCTATGCCGGTGGCCCAGCCGTCCCAGTTCTCCTCGTTCTTTTCGGCCTTTTTATATTTTTGGAAAGCCTCGTCCACGAGCTGCTTTTTGCTCTGAGTAAGGCGCTTGTAGCAGGTGGAGGACATAAGCGCCTGCAGATCCATACGCATCCAGACGCGCGTACCTATCCTGTATTCGCCGTTTTTGAAGGTCTTGTGGAAGTTGTACATGGACGCGCCGATGCTCACGAACCCGAGGCCTGTGCCGAAGCCTTTCATCGAATTGCTGATGCCGCTCGTGGTGCCGATAAGACTCGAGGCAGTGCCGGTGGAATTTGCCATGTCGCCCGAAAGCGTCTCGATCGTGCCGGACTGCTCATAGGAGGGGTCGTCCTGGAAATGGCCGTCGTAGGTCGGATAGAGCGCGGAAGCGTCGACCTCCGACGGGTCGCGGCGTTTTACGGACGCCGCAGCGGGAGTCTCGCTTTCGGACGCGGGAAGTCCCGCCCAGCCTTTGAAGGCGGGGCCGAGCACTACCGTGACCGTCGCGGAGTACGCGGCGGGGGTCCCGTTCGTGTCCGCCGTCAGCACCGCGGACACGCGATACGTGCCGCCCGTCAGCTCGCCGCCGTCATCGTATTCGAAGTCCGAGATCGAGAAGAAGTCGGCGACGCTGTTGCCGTCATAGTCCAGATGCGCGTGGTTTACGCCGGAAGCGTACTTTCCGAACTGCTCAAGCGTGTTTTCATAAGCCTGTGCCGTGGAAAATACCTGCGTGCGCTGGTAAAGCGTCGTTTTCGCGTCTTCGCCCGCCGCTTCGTTTTCGGCGGTCTTTTCGTCGCCGACGGCGTTGAGCCATTCAAAGATGTTCTTGCCGCTCGGTACGCCGAAGCTGAGGTCCCTGAAGCGCAGACCGCTCGCGGCGGCTTCGCCCGCCAGTTTTCCGACTTCCTGCTCGAACTGTGTTCTGAGCTCGTCGGAGAGCAGGTCGAGCATCCCGCCGCCGACCGTCGCCTCGCCGTTGTCGGCGAAGGAGACCGTCAGTCCCTTTGTCTCGCCGCTGCCGGTGTAGGCGATGGTGCCGTCCGCGCCTGCGGTGAGGTTCTCCCTCAGAGCGGAGTTTATGCTGTCGTTGGTCGATATGTCGGACACGGTGGGGAGGAGCTCAAGGCTGCCGTCCTCGTTTTCGACGATCTGTTCGCCGGCGTCC
>JAILDS010000017.1 GCA_024689165.1 Clostridia bacterium | reverse complement strand
TATCCCGACCCGGGCTGCCGCGATACGGGCACGCCCGCAATTAAGCTCAGCGCAGCGCCGGGTCAGACCGTCAGGGCGCGCTTCGTCATAGCGTGGAACAAGCCGAACTGCTTCAACTACTGGAACAGATACACGGAAAAGACGCCCGACGGCGAGGAAAGGGACGTCACCTGGAAAAACTATTACGCGACGCTGTTCGGCTCCTCGCTCGAAACGGCGCGTTACGCTATGAGCGGGTGGGACGGGCTCTTCGCGGGCACGGAAAGGTATCGCGGCGCGGTCTTTTCGTCGTCTCTGCCCGAAGCGGCCGCGGAGGCGCTTGCGAGCGCGGTCTCGGTGCTCAAAAGCCCGACCGTCCTCAGACTCGAAAACGGCGAATTCTACGGCTGGGAGGGCGTCAGGGAGCACGACGGCTCCTGCGAGGGCAGCTGCACGCACGTGTGGAACTACGCCTACGCGCTGTGCTTCCTGTTCCCGAAGCTGGAGCGGGGCGTGCGCGAGACCGATTTCAGATACAATCTTGACGAGACGGGGCGTATGGCGTTCCGCCTGCAGCTGCCGCTCGGGCGGGAGAAAAGCGCCTTCCGCGCCTGCGTCGACGGGCAGATGGGCGGCGTGATAAAGACGTACCGCGAATGGAAGCTCTGCGGCGACGACGGGTGGCTCAAGGGGCTGTGGAAGAGCGTGAAAAGCTCTCTCGACTACGCCCGGAGCGAAAAGAACCCCGACCGCTGGGACAGGGACTGCGACGGCGTCCTCGAGGGGCGGCAGCACCACACTCTGGACATGGAGCTGTTCGGCCCGTCCTCATGGCTCGAGGGCTTTTACCTCGCCGCGCTCAAAGCAGGCGCGGAGATGGCGCGCGCCGTCGGCGACGACGGAGCCGCCGACGAGTACGGGGAGCTGTTCCGCAGGGGAAAGGCTTTTCTCGACACGGAGCTATGGAACGGCAGCTGGTACTGCCAGAAGACGGACGTTTCCGACAAAAGCCTGCTCGAGCCGTTCCCGGACGCGGAGCCGGTCTACTGGAACGAGGAATCGGGAGAGATAAAATACCAGATCGGGCAGGGCTGCCTGATCGACCAGTGCCTCGCGCAGTGGCACGCGAACGTGTGCGGGCTCGGGGAGATATTCGACAAAAAGCAGCTCCGTACCGCGCTTGAGAGCCTGTACCGCTGCAATTTCCTGCCAGATATGCGCAGGCATTACAACACCTTCCGTCTGTTCGCCGTCAACGGCGAAGCCGGCGCGGTGATATGCTCCTTCCCGGAGGGCGTGAAGGCCCCGGCGATACCCATCCCGTACGCGCAGGAGTCCATGCACGGCTTCGAGTACGCGCTGGCCGGGCTGATGATCTCGGAGGGCATGGTCGAAGAGGGCATGGCGATCGTGACCGCCGTGCGCGACCGCTACCGCGGGAACAACCGCAACCCGTGGAACGAGATAGAGTGCGGCTCCAACTACGCCCGCTCGATGGCGTCCTTCGCGCTGCTGCCCATCTTCACGGGCTTTTCGTTCGACATGCCGGGAGGCAGGGTCGGGTTCGACCCGATACTCCCCGGCGATTTCCGCGCGCCGTGGTTCCTGGACTGCGCGTGGGGCGAGTTCGGGCGCGAAAACGGCGCGACGCGTATCAGGATCTTCGGCGGCGCGCCGGCCTTCGGAAAGATCGCGCTGCCGTATATCAAGTCCGTCGCGGCGGTCACTGCGGACGGCGAGGACGTGCCGTTCGACTTTTCGGACGGGGTCCTGACGGTCGGCGCGTCTTCATGGAGCGAGCTGACGGTCAGGCACGGCAGCCGATAGCGGATAGCCGATAGCAGACAGCAGATAGCATACAACCGGCACAGGGCCGGGGGCCCATGCTGTCTCCGACCTGATACGGTCAGGGAGAAATAATGGAAAGATACGTATACGAAACAGAGTATTATACCCTCCGTGCCGGCGGCTGCGGCGCGCTCGAATATCTGCCCCGGGGAGCTGTGGAGGCTGTTCCAATAGGCTGGCCGCGGCTTGAGCTCGACGGGCGTGAGACCGAAGCCGCCGCCGAAGGCATGACCCTGTCCGAAAGGCGCTTTATAAACTCCGACATAGAGGAGGCCGTTCTCTGCGGCAGAACGCCGGAGGGACTGACGGTCAGGCTGTTCCTTCGATCGTGCGCGAAGACTCCCTTCATACGCTTCCGGTACGAGCTGTCGAGCGAAGGGCCCTCTTTAATGACGAAGAAAAACGGCGAAAGGCTCGTTTATCTGTCATATTCGTCCGAGCCCGGCGCGGAACGCACCGAGGTGCGGCTGTCGGTTTACGACCGCCTGCTCCACAGCTACCGTCTCAGGGAGCTGAAGGCCTTCGAGCATGAAGGGGAGCTTTGCGGCCCGATCCTGACCGAGCGGCGCGGGAATTGGACTATGCTGACCGCCTACGAGCACGGAAGCGCGTACCCCGAGGTCTTCATCGCCTTCGTCCGTACGCGGGAGGGGATAGAGCTCAGGGCGGTCAAGGGCAATTACACCACGGGATACGACCTCTCGGAACGTCCTTACGGGACCGTCTGGCTGCAGCTCGGCGCCGTGGAGGGAGGGGTCGGCGAGCTCGCCCGCGCCTACCGCGCTTTCCAGCTCTCATACTGCTCGCCCAACCGCGCGAGCCGCACGCCGTATATCTATTACAACACCTGGGCGTTCCAGGAGCGCAACAGATTCAGGGGGCACCGTTACCTCAGCTCCATGGATCAGGCCCGGATGGAGCGGGAGATCGACGTCGCCGCGAAAATGGGCGTGGATGTGTTCGTCATAGACACCGGCTGGTATGAAAAGACCGGCGACTGGCTGACGGACCGGACCCGCTTCCCGGACGGGATGGAGCATATCCGCGGCCTGCTCGACCGGCACGGCATGAAGCTCGGGCTGTGGTTCGCCCCCTGCAAGGCGGCGAAGACGAGCGCCGTATATCTGCGCAGACCCGGCGCGGTACAGCGGACCGGAGGCGAAGAGCCCAGGGCGTACCCCGTCTGGGAGACGGAGGAGAGCTTCGATATGTGCCCGGTGTCGGAATACTGGGAGGACTTCGCGGACAAGCTCATAGAGCTCGCGGACACTCTCGGCGTGCGGTACTTCAAGTGGGACTCGGTCGAGCCGCGCGGCTGCGACTGCCCCGACCATTATCACGGCGGCAGAAACTGCTCCGCCGCCGAACGCGCCGAAAACCACGCTTTTCAGGTAGGGCTTTATATGTCGAAGATCGCCGACAGAGTGTGCGCCGCGGTGCCTGACGCCGTCGTCGACATGGACGTGACGGAATCCGGCAGGTACGTCGGGCTGGGCTTCCTGTCCTCCGGAAAATTCTTCACCATGAACAACGGACCCTATTACGGCAGCTTTGACATAGAGATACCCGACGATAAGTGGTCGAACGTCTTCGTCAACCCCGGGCCCGCCCGCGCGGGCGTCTGCCGGGGGGCGCTGAGCTTCGACAGATGGATACCCTCCGTGCTGACGCTGACCCATTACCTGCCTGACGACCCGGAGAGCTCGCAGCTGATAAACCTCGCGTCCCTCGTGCTGGGGCAGAACGGCATATGGGGCGACCTGCCCGAGGTGAGCGACAGGGGCGTGAAGCTGTTTTCGGAGGTGCTGGGAGAGTACAGGCTCGTCCGGGAAGACGCGGCGAGGGCGTATCCCGAGGTATACGGCGCGCCGGGCGAGAGCTTTGAGGCTTACGAAAAGCTTGACCCGCAGACCGGCAGGGGGCTGGTGTCGTTCTTCGCGAACACCCCCGGCGAATACCGTTACCGCATAACCTCGCGCGCCTTAGGCGAGCCGTCCGTCTTCGGCCCCGCCGTGCTCCGTGAAGAGGACGGAGACCTCTGGGCGGAACTGAGCTTCGACGGACCCGGCGCCGCGATAGTGTTTTTCAAATAAGAACGGCCGGGCGGACCGGCACCCTGTAAAGTGAGGACGAGATCATATGGAAATGGAACGCTTTCTTGAGTCGGCCGCCCGCGTGAAGCCGAACGAAAACCAGCTCCGTCTTCTGCGCGAAACGCCGTTTTACGTTTTCGTGCATTTTTCACCGAACACCTTTACCGACCTGGAATGGGGCACGGGCAAAGAGGACCCCGCCGTTTTCGACCCGAAAAAGCTCGACTGCGACCAGTGGGCGCGGGCCGTAAAGGACGCCGGCGCCTCGGGGATAGTGCTCACAGCAAAGCATCACGACGGCTTCTGCCTCTGGCAGTCGCGTTATACCGAGCACTGCATGAAGAACTCGCCGTACAAGAACGGCCGGGGCGACGTCGTGCGCGAGGCTTCGGACGCCTGCCGCAGGCACGGGCTGAAATTCGGCTTTTATCTGTCGCCGTGGGACAGGAATTCGGAATACTACGGCACGCCGGAATACAACGACTACTACAAAAACCAGCTCACTGAGCTGCTGACTGGCTACGGCGAGATATTCCACGTCTGGTTCGACGGAGCCTGCGGCGAGGGACCGAACGGCAGAAAACAGGAGTACGATTTCGAGGGCTATATCGAGCTCATCAGAAAATACCAGCCGAAAGCCACTTTCTTCAACGACGCGGGCGAGGTGCGCTGGTGCGGCAATGAGAGCGGTTCGAGCGGGCACTCCCAGTGGAGCGTCGTGCCGAAGGAGCTCTGCTTCCTCAACAAAGAGGTCCAGACCGGTGCGGGTCCCTTCGCCGGCGGCCTCAGGGGACTGTACAACTCCGACTCCGACCTCGGGACGCTGCCGATGATCCTGCGCTCGGAGGGGCTCGTGTTCTCCCCGGCGGAAACGGATATGTCCATACGGCCCGGCTGGTTCTGGCATGAGCATGAGGAGCCGAAAAGCCTCGACGCGCTTTTTGACACCTATATCCGCACGGTCGGCGGCAACACCACCTTCAACCTGAACGTCCCGCCGGACAGGAACGGCCTGTTCGACACGCGCGACGTGGAAAGGCTGCGCGAGCTGGGCGAAAAGATACGCGAAAGCTTTTCGGACGACCTTGCCGCCGACGCCTCCGTGACCGTGACGGACGCGGGCACGACGCACCCCTGTTTCGTCCTGCGGCTGCCGGAAAAACGGAAGATAAGCTACGTCGTGCTTGCCGAGGATATAGCTTCGGGGCAGCGGGTCGAGCTGTTCTCGATATCCGAAGGCGCGGGAATTGCCCGGTTCGCCGAATATACCGGGACGACGATCGGCAGCAAAAAGATAATCCCCATCGAGCTGGAAACGGACGCCGTGACGATCGATATCCGCGCCGCAAGAGGCCCCGTGGAGCGACTGAGCGTGGAGCTTTATTGAAGTATGAAGTATGAAGTATGAAGGATGAAGTAAGGGCCTGCGGCGCATTGTAAACCGCCTGCGGCGGAGTGGTCGCCCCGACGGTAGCGCCCCAGAATAATTCGTCGCTGGTATTTAGACCGACAGCTATCCGCTATCCGCTATCAGCTATATGCTATTATAAATATTTTATTTTTCTGTTTCTTTTTTTGTATCGATATGCTACACTCAAAAAAAAGAGCGGAAAAAAAGCATGGTTTCGGAAAAATACCCCAAAGAATACGTTTTCGACCAGAAAATGACCGGAGAGAACCGTCTGCCGGCGCGGTCGCTGCTGCTCCCTGCCCAGAAGCGCGGGGTGACGCAGGTCAATTTCACGGAATCCGACCGGGTCCGGCTCCTCAGCGGCGAGTGGCGGTTTTGTTACCTGTTTTCCGATACGGACGAGCCGTTCTTCGACCCCGGATATCCCGACGGCGGCTGGGATACGCTCCCGGTGCCGTCCATGTGGCAGTTCCACGGGTACGGGAACTGCTTTTACCCGAACGTGCGCTACTGCTTCCCCTACGACCCGCCGTATATCCGCAGGGACAACCCCGTGGGGCTCTACCGTAAGACCTTCGCTGCCCGTGCTCCCGCTTCGGTCCGCCGCGGGCGCGCCGTGCTGCGCTTCCTCGGTGTGGACAACGCCTTTTTCGTGTGGCTCAACGGACGGTATATCGGTTTTTCCAAGGGCAGCCGCATCCCGTCGGAGTTCGACGTGACCGACGCCCTTGCCGACGGCGAAAACGTGCTGGCGGTCAAGGTCTATACGTTTTCCGACGCCTCTTATCTCGAAAACCAGGACATGCTCATGGCGAGCGGCATATTCCGCGACGTCATGTTGATCTATACGGGCGAAAACGCCCTGTGGGACTATACCCTGCTGCCTTCGGAGAAGGGCGTCGGGGTGAAGTATTCATGCCTCGTCGGGAGGTCCGCGGACGCGGGAGCGCGCGTACGCTTCACGCTGTGCGACGCTTCGGGCGAAGTCTGCGCCGCCGGGGAGAGCGAGGCCGCAGAGGCGGGCTCGGTGTTCCTGCCGCTCGAAGATCCCGTGACGTGGAACGCCGAGGAGCCGTATCTGTACACGCTCTTTATCGAGCTGCTCGAAAACGGCGCTGTCGTCGAGACCCACACGAAAAAGCTCGGCATCGCGGAGAGCCGTATAGACGGCGGCAGGCTGCTGATGAACGGCATGCCCGTGACCCTCAAGGGCGTCAACCGCCACGAATACAACGCGAAGACCGGGCGCGCGATAAGCGCCGCGCAGATAGAGTCCGAGCTGCGTGATATCAAAGCGCACGATCTCAACGCGATAAGGTGCTCGCACTACACAAACCACCCCCTGTTTTACGAGCTTTGCTCCGAGCTCGGGATCTACGTCATGGACGAGGCCGACTGCGAGACGCACGGCGCGGAATGCACGGGCGACCAGGGCGCGCTGAACAAGGATCCGGAGTGGTTCGACGCGTTTTTCGACCGCGTTTCCCGGATGTACCACATCAACAAAAACGAGACCTGCATCAATATCTGGTCTCTGGGCAATGAGTGCGGCTGTGGCGAAAACGCCGACAGGTGCGTCCTCTGGCTGAGCGAACAGGACGTCAGAAAACCGATCAAGGACAACAATGCGCCCGGCGTCGGCTGCGGCGTGTTCGATATGACCGGATATATGCCGATGAGCGTTCTCGAGAGCTCCGACCCTTCGAAGGGCCCGCTGCTCATGGTCGAGTACGCCCACGCGATGGGCAATTCACCGGGCGGGCTCGAGGATATATGGAACTGGGTATACGAGCACGAGCACTGCTGCGGCGGCTACGTCTGGGAGTTCAAAAGCCACGGCTTTTATACCGAGGGCAGGGACGGAGAGCCCCGCTACCTTTACGGCGGCGATTTTCCCGGCGACGATTACAACTGGAAAAACTTCTCCCTGGACGGCTACCACACGAGCGACGGCTCCCCGAAGCCGTCCTGGGAGGAGCTCGGCCAGGTCTCTGCGCCGGTATACGTCCGATGGGAGAAGGGCGGCGTCTCGGTCAAAAACACGTACGATTTCAAGTCCCTTGACGGCGTGGAGATGCGCTGGAGCGTCCGCGCCGACGGCCTGCCCGTCCGGGAGGGCGCGTTTTCGCTCGACGGGCTCGGGGCAAGGCAATGGAGAAGCTTTTCCCTTCCGATTGAGACACAGGGCCTTTGCGGTATCGTCACGGCGGACTGCGTTTTTTACAGAGACGGCGCAGTTATCGCGCACAAGCAGAAGATCCTCGCGGATATGCCGCGCCCCGACGCGGCGAAAGAGCCCTTCCCCCACAGTGTTGAGCGGAACGGGAACGACGTTACGGTCGCCGGAGACGATTTCACCGTCAGGCTCGAAGACGGGCTGCTGTGCTTCATGGAGACCCGCGGCAGGGCCGTCGTCGACGCGCCGATGAAAATAAACTGCTTCCGCGCCCCGACGGACAACGACGGCGCGATTTTCCCGCCGAACCACGGTGAAGACTGGGAAGAACGGCTCGTGCGCACCCTGCGCTTCGGCTGCCGCGAGGTGACCGTTTCGGATTCTCCGGAGGGAACGGAGGTGACCGCTTCGGGCAGGCTGCTCCCGGTGAGCCATTTCTGGCGCTTCGACGCGGTCATAAAATACCGGATAGGTCCGCGCGGGGCGACGGACGTTTCCGTAAGCCTTGCTCCGGGCGGCAAGGGCCTGCCCGATATCCTGCCGCGCGTGGGAGTCGTTTTCAGGCTCGCGCCCGATTACGACCGCTGCGAATGGCTCGGCAGGGGCCCCGCTGAAAACTACCCCGACTGCAGGGCGAACGCGCCCGTCGGCCTTTACAAAGCCCGCGTCGCCGATATGAACTTCACGTACGACGTCCCGCAGGAGACGGGCAGCCGCGGCGACTGCCGCCGCGTCACGGTTTTTGGTGCCGGCAGATCCGTCGCCGTCGAGGGCGCATTCTCGTTCGCGCTGCACGATTTCACGCTTGAGGACCTTACGGCCGCGCGCCACAGGGACGAGCTGAAAAAAAGCGAGTGCAAATATCTTTACGTCGACCACAGGATGCGCGGCCTCGGCTCGCATTCCTGCGGGCCGGAGCCGGAAGAACCATACGAGCTGCCTGTGGGCGGGTTCTCGTGGTCGTTCCGCGTCGTTCCCGGCGCCGGGGACGAGCCGACCGACAGCTGACGGCGCCGCAGGACCGGGGCCTTGAAAAGGAGACCTTTATGAGCGAAAAAACCAGACGAAGACTGTTAGTATTCCTTGCATTCCTGGCGGGCGTCGTCATCACCGCCGCCGCGGCGTTCGCGCTGCGGGGCAGACTGTCGTCCCCCGCGGGACAGCCCGACGCGGACGGACAGACTTCCGCCGCCGTCGCGGAGGAGCTGGACTATGCCGCGGTATTCCCCTCATGGGAGCCGGACAGCGCGTCCCTGCGCGAGCTCACGGCTTTCGTGGCCGACTGCGCGGATGAAACGGGCCCGGGCTGGCTCGAGCCCGCCGACCGCATAGCCGTTTTCGACATGGACGGAACCATCCTCTGCGAAAAAGCGCCGGTCTATATCGACTACTGCCTGACGATGCACCGCGTGCTCGACGACCCGTCGTACGCGGCGACGGAGGAAGAACGCGACGCGATGCAGCAGATCCGGGACCACGCTTATGCCTACGGCGAGACCTTCCACCCGGAGGGACTTACGAAGGACGATCTTGTAGCGTCGGCTTTCGCCGGCATGACGCCGGAGGAGTTTCGGAAATACGCGGCCGATTTTGCCGACAGCACGGACGTGGTGGGCTTCGAGGGCATGACCTACGGAGAGTCTTTCTACAAGCCCATGATCGAGGTCATCGATTACCTGCGCGGCAACGGCTGGGACGTATGGATGGTCTCCGCCTGCGAGCGGGAGGTCGTCAGGGCGCTGGTGGAGCGCTTAGGCATCCCTTATGACCGCGTGATAGCCACAGACGTGCCCTACGACGCCTCCGGAAAGGGTGAAGAGGCCGCCGACAAATACAACATGGGCGCCGACGAGGAGATCCTGCTCGGAGCGCCCCTTGACGCCGTGGAGTGCGGCAAGTCCGGAAAACCCGCCGCCATCGCCCGGGAGATAGGCAAGCGTCCCGTCCTGGCGTTCGGCAACAGCTCGGGAGACTACTCGATGCTCAATTACGCCGAGGGCAACCCGGAGCACGAGGGAATGGGCTTTCTGATCGTTTGCGACGACGTCGAGCGGGAATACGGCAGCGAAGAAAAGGCCGCCGAGTACTATGCCGAAGCTAAGGAACGGTCGTGGACGGCATTTTCTATGGCAGACGACTGGAAGACCATTTACGGCGACGGGGTGAAGAAAACCGGACTGCCCGGCGAAAACGGCGCCCTGTCAGAGGCCGCGTAGACGGCCCGTATAAGCTGAAATACACGCCCGGAAGCCCTCGCCGTTCCACGGCGTCGGCGCGAGGCGAACAGGATAACAGGAGATGAACGGAATGAAGAAAACTCTCGCAATCGTACTCTGCGCGCTGACCGTCTGTTTGAGCGCCGCTTCCATGCCGGCGTACGGCGTTTCCGGCGCCGGGACCGCCGCCGCGGCTGCCGACGGGTTCGTTCCCGTGATACGCTTCATCGCGTCGAGCGACACGCACGTCAAGGTCGACGACGGCACGAACGCCGGACGCATCGGCAAAATGCTCGAGCTCGGCTACGGTATCGCCGAAGCCGACCCGTCTTACGCCTCGCTGGACGCAGTCCTTGTTGTCGGCGACCTTACCGACAGGGGCGTAAAGCCCGCGTTCGACATTTTCTGGGAGGCGATGAGCTCGTCCCTTCGCGACGGGACGAGGTTCCTCGGCGTAGTGGCGAAGAACCACGACGGCTATGACATGAAGCGGGCAGAGCTTCGGGATTATTACACCTCCCTCACCGGCTGCGACGCGGATTTCAACGTCGTTATAAACGGCTACCACTTCATCGGGCTGTCCGCGTCCCCGCTGGACGGAGTCCATTACAGCGCTTCGCAGCTCTCATGGCTCAGAAAACAGCTTGCCGAAGCCGCCGCGGAGGACCCCGACAGGCCGATATTCTTCATGAACCACGAGCCCGCCCTGGGCACGGTCTACGGCAGCTCGGCCTTCGACGGCTGGGGCATACCGACCTTCAACGCGATACTGAACCGTTACCCGCAGGTCGTCCACTTCGCGGGGCACTCGCACTATCCCGTGAACGACCCGCGTTCCGTCTGGCAGGGCGCCTACACCGCCGTCGGAACAGGCGCGATATATTACGCCGAGTTCACCATAGACAGCTTCCGCGCCT
Organism: Clostridia bacterium; assembly: GCA_024689165.1. GTDB lineage: Bacteria > Bacillota > Clostridia > Oscillospirales > Acutalibacteraceae > JAILDS01. Next base: position 3,394 of record JAILDS010000017.1, on the reverse strand, counting down.
ACGACCCGCCTGACTGCAGGGAGGCCGCGAACTGCTGGATCGTCGAGCTTGACAAGGACAGCAACATGCGCCTGCGCGGCTACGACGTCGAAGAGGCGGAGCTGCTCTGCGAGGTATACCTCGAAAACCCCGCCGACCGGAACAACAGGGATTACACACCCGCCGCGCATGAAGCCCGCTCGAAGGCTCCCGTTTTCGCCTCCGGCGCGGCCGCCGAGGTCGAGCCGTCCTTCGGCGGCTGTACGGTAAGCGTCCCCGCCGCGATCTCGACCGACGGAGAGCCGATCGTTCTTTACCGCGCCTTCGCGAAGGACGGCAGCGGCAGAGTCGTCTCCGGCACGTGGACGCTGCCGTATTATTACCGCGCCATAGAGCAGGACACGATCGGGCTGACCCTCGAGGGCCTTAAGGAAGGCGAGTACACGATCTGTGTCGTCGCTGAGAACGCCTACGGCAAACAGTCCGAGCCCCTGGAAACGAAAGTCACCGTCGAGGGAGAGACCGGCTTCAGGGCGTTTTTCATGCGGCTGAAGTACCTGTTCGAGAGGCTGATAACCGTTATAAAAAGACTGTTCTGGTAAGACGGACGCAAGGGTGTAGGGAATAGCAGTTAGCCGATAGCAGACAGCAGATAAGAACCTGCCGCTTTGCGGCAGAACCTTGTTACTCGCAAAGCTCGTAATATGCCAAAGGACCTGCGGCGCATTATATCAGCCGACAGTTTACCGGTAGCGCGGCACCTCAGTGCCGCCCGGCGGCTTGCCGCCGTTCCCGTTGAAAAAAGTGTCTGCGTTGGTTATATTCGTATCTGTCACGAAGTCGATATCCTGCCTGTTCTCATTGGTTTTTCCGACGCTTCGCGTCGGGGCGGCACTGAGGTGCCGCGCTACGGGAATAAACGGTACTGATGCGTTCATCGCCGTTTCCGGCGTTCTTTCCCCGGCTTGCGGGCGGTCGATGCCCGCCCCTACACAGAGCTATCCGCTATCGGCTATCTGCTATCAGCTACATACTGTCAATTCCCGCCCGACAAAAAACTTGGACAACATGAAAACTAACGACAAAACGGCGGCGCGGCGGTGCCTCGTCGTCGCCGAAAACGACACCGACCTTTTCGGCGTGCTGGTTTCCTCCGGCGCGCCCGTCGATCGCATCTCTCCCGCTTCCGCCGCCCGGCTCGGAATAAGCGGGTATGACTCCTACTGCGTGCTGGGCTCCGGTTCCGCGCCCGACGCCCGCCTGAGGGCCCGTCTTGAGGAGGAGGCCGCGGCAGGCAAAAGGGTGTTCATCGAATTCGCGGGCTCCTTCGGCGGCATCTACTCCGACGAGCCCGCGGACACGACGCGCAGCCGTCTGGTTTTCGTCGGGCCCGAAAACGGCCCCGGGATACCCGGACTCGAAACGGGCGACCTGCTCGACGACATGAGCAACCGGACTATGCGCCCTTGGTACGGCGCGCCGGGGACGGTCCCGCTGCTTGTTTACCGCGGCAACGTGATCGCCCACACCCATTGGGACGCGCCTCGGGACGAGATCCTTTCGGAGAGCACCCCGGGGCTGTGGCTCATGGGCGGAAACGTGATGATGTGCTCCTTCCGGCTGAGCGATTTCAACCGCGCCCAGTTCGCGCCGCGCGCGGCGTGGCGCAAGGTAATTGAATATATCGCGGGGTGGCTCACCGGCTGCTCCGGTTTTTCCTTCCCGGAGCCGGTCGTACGTTACGGCGCCGGGAACGGGGATGATTTCGAACGAAGCCTCAGGGACGCCGTCGACCGCGGCGTCGCCTGGCTGAGCGGTTTTCTTGTGGACGGGGGCAGCGGAGGTATACTCGAAGGGCTCCGCCATGAGATAAAGCCCGACGGCGGACGCGTTATAGCGCAGACCGTGCGCACAGACTGCTGCGGCGAGGCTGCGGGGGCGTTCGCCTTTTACTCCCGTATGACGGGCAATGAGAACGCCCTGCGGATAAGCGAGGCTCTGAAGGACTTCGTCTTCGGGCCGATGACCGTCAGGGGCGGCGATTTCGACGGCATGCTGCGATGGACCTCCTCCGCGTGGCAGGTCTGCTATCAGGACGACGCGGCGAGGGCTTTGCTGCCCGTTCTTTACGACTGTCTTCTCTTCGGCCGCGGCGAAAGGTTTGGGGACGTTTGCCGCGCGCTGGATTTTCTTGTCCGAACCACCGCCCGGGACGGCTGCAGGGTCCCTCGAACGGACATGCCCCGTCTCGACGCGGAGTCGATAAAGGAGCTTCGCGACGCGGAGCACGGAAGGGCTTCGGCCCACTACAACGCATATTACCACGCCGCGCTGCTGCTGGCGTATCTGTACGGCGGGAACGGGACTTATCTGGACGTCGCGAGGAAGGGGCTTGAGACCATAATGTCCGTCTACCCCGATACGGTCCGCGAGCAGAGCGAGACAGAGGAGCAGTGCCGCCTTATACTTCCGCTCGCGGCGCTTTACGAGGCGACCGGGCTTGAGAAGCATAAAAAGATGCTGTACCGTGTGACCGGCGACCTCATGCGGCGCAGGCACCCCTGCGGCGGGTTTTATGAGTATGACACGGGTTATGCCGCCGCCTGTTCCCGCAATTCGGACGGAGAGTGCTCCCTGCTGACCCATAACGGCGACCCGGTTGCGGACCTGCTGTATTCGGTCAACTGGCTGCCCGTGGGCTTCTCGTGGGCTTACAGGGCCACGGGCGACGAAAGGTTCAGAGAGCTCCGGCGCGGCGTCGCGGAGTTCTGCGTGAACGCGCAGGCTGTCTGCGGCGACCCGATGGTCAACGGGTCCTGGAGCAGGGCGTTCGATATGGAGCTGAATGAGCCCTACGGCTGCCCGCACGACGTCGGCTGGGCCGCCCGCGCCTGCGAGACCGGCTGGACCGCCGCGGAGATACTCATGGGGCTGATGATGCCCTATCTCACCGGGCCCGATCACGGCGTATCACATTAAAAAACGATCCCGGCGAGATATACCGCCGGGTTGAGAGCGGAACGTCTTTGTTCCGGCGAATATTTCCGCACGTTAAGGAGGAAAAAAGAAAAATGAAGACCCGAAAACGTATGCTTGCGGCTGTCCTGGCCGCGGTCATGGCACTTACCGTCTGCCCGTCGTCGGTTTTCGCCGGATACGATACGGCAGAGTCTCACGTCAATTCCGTGCCCGCCCCTGTCTTTACCTACGAGGGCGAATACGCGGAGTACGGACAGATCGCCTGCGGCGACCCCTTCGACATGACGCTCGGCTGGACGAGCTATTCGGGCGAACCCATGCCCGTAGGCGAGATAACGGAGATCACTCTCGTTATGGCGGGCGATGCGTCAAAGTTTTACGTCCTCTACAAGGACGGCGTCGCCTACTACGGCGCGGAGGCCTCGATCGACGGCAA
>JAILDS010000304.1 GCA_024689165.1 Clostridia bacterium | reverse complement strand
TATATGAGTCCGGAGGAGGAAAAGCTGTACCGCTCCAACGGCGGGAAAGAGGCGGTAATCCCGGTGAGTGAGGGGGACGTCATCGATCTCGGCGGCAGGCCGCTGCTGATAATCGACGATCCCGGGCACACGCCCGGCAGCATCGCGATACTGGACGAGACGAACAGAGTGCTGTACAGCGGCGACTCGATACAGTCGGGACGCATCTTCATGTTCGGCGCGCACCGCGATCTCAAAAAGTACGTCGAGAGCCTTGAGCATCTCTCGGTCTACGACGGCAGGTACGATCTTGTCTATCCGTGCCACGGCAAGCTGCCCGTGTATCCGGACCTCGTCCCGCAGCTGATAAGGGGCGCGAAGGAGATACTTGACGGCGCCGCCGAAGGACAGACCGTGGACCTCTTCGGCAATCAGGTATGCCTGTATCAGTTCCCGTTCGCGGGCTTCCTGTGTGAGATGCCGTCAAAATAACGCCGGAAAGGGAGACTGAAAATGGAATTTGACGAATTGCTGAGACGCCGCTGTTCGACGAGAAGATTCAAAAGCGAGCAGCTGAGCGGCGAGCAGATCGAGAAGTTGATCGAGGCCGCGAACAGGGCCCCCGTGGGGAGCAACCTGTACAGGGACGTGCATATTACGGTCGTACAGGATCAGAAAAAGCTGCTGACCATGTGCGAGGCGTCGTGGAAGCGTTTTTCCGGCTATCAGAAGATAGAAGACATCGCGGGTGACGTCGCCGACGTGAGCCCGACAACCGAAAGCCGCAACTTCTTCTACGGCGCGCCGACCGTGTTTTTCGTGTCGCACAGGAAGCAGGACCTTCAGCCCGGCATCGAGTGGGCGAACGTCACGGCGATCGTGAGCCATATGCAGCTCGAAGCCGTAAATCTCGGCCTCGGTAGCGTATACATCTGGGGCGCGCTGGAGTCGATGAGGATGTTCCCCGAGCTCGATCATACGGACCTGCTCGAGCTTCCGGAGGACTTCGTTCCCCTGCTCGGCCTTGCCGTCGGCTATCCCGAGCAGGCGCTGACCGAGAGAGAGATTAAGCACAACAGAATAACCGTCAACTGCGTAAAATAGCGGACAGCGGCGCAGACGCCGCGTCAACGGCGACGATATTCCGCAGGCGAACAGATAAGGCACACAGGACAGTATCGGGGCGGATCGTGAGATCCGCCGACAGGGACCAACCACTTGAGAACGGAGGAAAAAACATGTCAGGATATCCAGGTAACAACCCGTTTAAGCTGGGCTTCGGACTAATGCGCCTGCCCAAAACACCCGACGGAAATATCGACATACCGCAGGTCTGCCAAATGGCCGACAAATTCATCGAGGCCGGCGGCACCTACTTTGACACCGCTTACGTATACGAAAACGGTAAATCCGAAGAGGCGCTGCGCAAGGCGGTCTGCGAGCGACACCCGCGCGACAGCTTCACCGTATGCACCAAGCTGAACGCCGCCGCGTCGCAGTGTCACGACGAGGAGAGCGCGAAGCAGCAGTTCTATACGAGTCTTGAGCGCACCGGCGCGGGCTATTTCGATTACTATCTGCTGCACGCGCTACAGCGCAGCACGTATAAAAAATACGACGAGTACCATCTTTGGGACTTCGTCGCGGATCTGAAGCGTCAGGGTCTCGTGAAATACTGGGGCTTTTCATTCCACGCCGACCCGGAACTGCTGGAAGAGCTTTTGACCGCGCACCCCGAGGTCGATTTCGTCCAGCTGCAGCTCAACTACGCCGACTGGGAGAATCCCGGCGTCGCCTCCCGCCGCAACTGGGAGATATGCCGGGCGCACGGCAAGCCCGTCACGGTCATGGAGCCGGTCAAGGGAGGCATACTGGCTGACCCGATCCCCGGCGTCAAAAAGGTATTCGATGAGACCGGCAGCGGACTTTCATACGCGAGCTGGGCGATCCGTTTTGCGGCGAGCCTTGACAACATCCTCGCGGTGCTCTCCGGCATGAGCGATCTCGCTCAGATGGAGGACAACGTGAGCTACATGAAAAACTTCAAGCCTCTTTCCGAGGAGGAGCAGGACGTCATACGCAGGGCGCAGGAGGCGCTGAACGCCGATAAATCCATCCCCTGCACCGCCTGCCACTACTGCACGGACGGCTGCCCGATGGATATCCCCATCCCGGAGATATTCACCGTCGCGAACCGCCGCAGGGGCAGCCCGGAATTCCGCACGAAACGCGAGTATTCCATCGTCACGCAGGGCAAGGGCAAGGCGAGCGACTGCGTGCAGTGCGGTCAGTGCGAAAACGCCTGTCCGCAGCACCTGTCCATCATCAGCCTGCTGGAGGAGTGCCGCGCGTTCGAGGGCTGATCCGGAGCGCTTTGAAGCGCATCTGGTCCCCCTTCCCTCTTTTTTAAAAAACGCAGTTGCAGAAAGGATCCTGTAAAGTGATCAAAAACATCGGAGTCAGAATCGTATTTTTCGCCATCGCCGTTCTTATGGTATTATCGCTCACGGCTTGCGGCGCAGCCGATACGTCACCGTCGCCCGCGGAGCCGTCGCCGACGGAGCCGGAGAAGAACGGGGATATCATGATCCTGTACACGAGCGACGTCCATTGCGCCGTCGACAGCGGCTTCGGGTACGCCGGACTTTGGCAGATCAGAGACACGCTCGAGGCCGAGGGGTACGAGACCATACTGGTGGACGACGGCGATTCCATACAGGGCAAGCCGCTCGGCACGCTCACCAAAGGGCAGGCGATCATCGAGCTTATGAACGATATGGGCTACGACGTCGCCATACCCGGAAACCATGAATTCGACTACGGTACCGATTATTTCCTGCAACTTACGGAACAGGCGAAGTTCCCTTATATAAGCTGCAATTTCTGTAAAGACGGCGTTCCGGTATTCAAGCCTTACGTCATCATCGAGGCGGCGGGCAAAAAGATAGCTTTTGTCGGCGTGACGACCCCGACGACGATCACATCTTCCACTCCCGCCAGCTTCACGGATGAAAACGGGCGCATGGTATACGGCTTCATGCAGGATGAGAGCGGAAACGGCGTTTATGAGGCCGTGCAGAAGGCCGTCGACGGCGCGAGAGCCGTAGGCGCGGACCACGTTTACGTTTTGGGCCACATGGGTCTGGAGGAGACTGTTAGCCCCTGGACGTACGCGGACGTTATTTCTCACACTAGCGGCATCGACGTTTTCTTCGACGGTCACAGCCACGACACAGAGCAGGTCGTCATGAAAAACAAGGACGGAGAGGACGTCGTTCGCTCCGCCTGCGGCACGGAGCTGAACTGCATCGGCTACAGCCGTATTTCCGCCGAGGAAGGGATAGTCGATACCGGGATATGGAGCTGGCCGAACGACGACAGTCCGGCGGAGCTTTTCGGGATCCGTAATCCCATGAGCGAGAAGGTCGACGCCGCTATGGAAAAGCTGGGCTCCACCCTGAACGACGTCGTGGCGAAAACCGCGGTCGATCTCACGATCAGCGATCCTGTCGAGACTGACGCCAAGGGAAATCCGATACGGATGGTCAGACGCGCCGAGACGAATCTCGGAGACCTGTGCGCGGACGCCTGCAGGGCCGTGACCGGTGCCGAGGTCGCCGTCGTCAACGGCGGCGCCGTCAGGACGTCGATCGCCAAAGGCGATATCACGTACGGCGACATTTTAAGCGTGTTTCCTTTCGGGAATATGATGTGCGTCATTAAGGTGACCGGTCAGCAGATAGCGGACGCTCTGGAGTGGGGCGTGCGGAACGTGCCGGGCGAAAGCGGCG
>JAILDS010000280.1 GCA_024689165.1 Clostridia bacterium | reverse complement strand
ATCTAAAACAAATCAAAAAGTACCGGACATATCAGCCTGGACCTGCTCGACTACGCGGCTCTTGGCGTGTGAACCGTCGATGCGCTTTTTAAGCTCTTCCCAATACAGTTCTTCGTCTATCGGGAGCTCGACAGGCTTGCCGAGCCAGCTTGAAAGGAATGCGGCGTTGGAGATCATAAGGCCGTTGATGCCCTCCTGCCCCTCTGCAACGAGCGGCTCGCCGCGAAGAATGTGCGCGGCAAATGCGTTCATGACTCCGGAGTGCTGCGGATTGAAGCCGTCGGTCACGATCTCTACGTCCTTGCCTGAGACCTTTGCAAAGCCCTCCTTGCTGCCGTAAATATAGTCCGTAAGGCTGTCATCGAGTTCATAAAGGCTGATCTTGGCCGCGTCGGTAACGACTATCTTGGCCTTGTCCATCGTGATCTCAAGCCTGTTCGTGCCAGGAGCGTCGCCTGTGGAAGTAATGAACGTGCCCGTCGCTCCGTTGGGGTATTCCGCGTAGATCGTCACGTCGTCCTCGACCTCGATGTCATGCCACCGGCCCTCCTTGCAGAAGCCAGTTATTTTGCAGGGCATTCCGCAGATCCACTGCCAGAGGTCGAGCTGATGCGGGCACTGGTTCATAAGCACGCCGCCGCCTTCGCCGGACCACGTGGCGCGCCATGAGCCCGAATCATAATAGGACTGAGTGCGGAACCAGTCTGTAATTATCCAGCTGACTCTGCGTATTTCTCCGTAAATGCCGGATCTGACGAGCTGGCGGACCTTGCGGAAGACACAGTTGGTACGCTGATTGAACATGATCGCGTAAGTATACTTACTCTTGGCGGCTACCTCGATAAGCTCCCTGACCTGTTTTGTGTAAACGCCGGCGGGTTTTTCACTCATCACGTGCACGCCGTTATTCAGGGCGTCTATCGCGATCGGAGGATGGTCGTAATGCGGCGTGGCTATGACGATCGCGTCGACCGTACCGGAGCGGATCAGCTCGGCGCTTGTCGGGAAAGCCGCAGCGTTCGGTACGAGCTCCTTGCCCGCTTCAAGCCTTTTGGGATCGATATCGCATATCGCGGTGATCTCGATCTCGGGCATATCGCCGTTGAGCCAGTTGCGGATATGCCCGCCGCCCATGTTGCCGATACCGATTATACCGAGTCTGAGTTTTCTCTGTTCCATAAAGTACTCCTTTCAAAGCGGCAATTATTCGCTTGTTGAGTGCGAATAGCCCTGTTATTTATACTTTTTGATTTCAAACGCGTCGACGCTTTCGGTCACGCGGGTCTTTCGTCTGGATGATTCGATCTTTTTATCGAGCTCGGCTTTAAAAAGCACAGGATCGACGGGGACAGTGACAGTACTGTTCGTCCATGAGGACAGATACGCGGCATTGATCAGATCAACCGTGTTGATCCCCTCTTCTCCTTTTGCAACAAGCTCTGTCCCGTGCAGGACAGCCTGTGCGAAGGCTTCAACGACAGCAGGATGCTCCGGATCCGTGCCGTCCGTTATGACGTCCGGGCATTTGCACGCAGGTCTTGCGAAGCCGTCCTTCTCATTCACGATACAGTCGCTCAGACCACGTTCAAGCTCAAACAGCCTTATCTCGGAAGCGTCGTTGACGGTGATCTTAGCCCTGTCCAGCGTGATCTCAAGCCTGTTTGTCCCGGGAGCCTCGGCAGTTGAGGTAATGAACGTCCCCGTTGCGCCGCCGGGGTATTCGAGGAACATGAACACCTCGTCCTCCACCTCGATATCATGCCATTTCCCCTCGCGGCAGGTCGCCGTGATCTTTTCGGGCATGCCGCAAATCCATTGAAGCAGGTCGAGCTGGTGGACGCATTGGTTCATCAGCACTCCCCCGCCTTCGCCGGACCAGGTTGCCCGCCACTGACCCATGTCATAGTAAGCCTGCGAGCGGAACCAGTCAGTGATTATCCAACTGACGCGGCGCAGAGGACCATACTCGCCCGAACGGACGAGCTCGCGCACTTTTTTGAAAACGCTGTTCGTCCGCTGATTATACATCACGCCGTATACAAGGCCTGAGCTTTCGGCAGCGGCGATCGCTTCTTTTACCTGCAGAGAATAAACTCCGGCAGGCTTTTCGGAAAGGACGTGGATGCCGTTATCAAACGCGGATACGGCAAGCGGAGGATGCAGATAATGAGGCGTGCAGATAAGGACGGCGGAGCAAAGTCCGGACCCGTAAAGCTCCTGAGCGGTGTCAAAGAAAGGTATGCCCGGAAGCTTTTCGGACAAAACAGTCCTGCGTGACGGGTCTGTATCTGCGGCAGCCGTTATCTCAACGGAAGGCATGAGCCCGGCAAGATAATTGTTAATGTGGGCAAGTCCCATCCTGCCCACGCCGACGATGCCAAGAGCAAGCTTTTTTTCTGAAAGCATTTTTACCTCAGTTCAATAAAAAAAGACACCGGACTGAAGACATTAGGCGTCATATACTCTCTTCTGCCTATTGCCTCTTGCCCAATGTCTTGACGCTGAAAAAAAGCGGTCTTACGCTACGGTCTCGGTTTTGAAGTCATCGGTCTCACCGCAGGAGCAGGAAACGTAGTTGTCCTCATCCTCGGTCTTGGCCTGTTTCTTGTTGATGAATTTCGTGACGCAGATGTAGATACCGACGATAGCGGCGATAATTGCGACGACGATCGCGCAGATCTTAACAGCTTTTGCCATAACGATGCCTTCTTTCCATCTTGTTATTATTTATAACGCGCGGAGCGCGGAATAACCTGAACGGCTTATAATTAAGCCGTCAAACCCGATTCACGCCTTATTGAGGGCAAGCTGAAGTTCGGATTTCTTGTGAGCCGCCTGGTTCTTATGGATAAGACCCTTACCTGCGGCTTTGTCGAGAGCAATCTGAGCGTCCTTGACGAGCTGAGCCTTGTTTTCGTCATTATTCGCAACAGCCATCCTCGCCTTTTTAAGAGCCGTTCTGAGAGCGGATATAGCGGACTTGTTGTAAGCAGCCTTTCTCTCATTAGAACGGATACGCTTTTTGACGGATTTGCTCTTCTTGACAACTGCGTTAGCCAACGGGATCGACCTCCTTTCCCAATCATTCGATTCATCGTATCACACGAATCAGCAAAAAGCAAGAACATTTTTTTAAATCACACAGATTTATACTTCCATAAGGATCTCGTATTCATGCTCACCGGCGCAAGGGAGCAGCTGACGAGCCGAACGCGCTGCAGCGGAACCGTCGTTGATCGCGCCGACGGCGAAGTCGAGCTTGACGAATACGCTGTTCTCTTCCTTCAATTCAAAATCGTGCGCCGCAGCAGCGATCTGAGAGTCGGAATACAACGACGCGCCGAATGAGAAAAACGGCATTCCTGCAGAAGATAAAAACCTTAACTCATCTGCGCCGTCTCCGACAGTCAGCGAACGCACTCCGAAATGCTCGCCGTTTTCCTGCGGCCTTAAATAGTGTACAAAATTATCACGCGCCGTTGTCTCATAAACGCCGTAACTGCACGCGCCGTGCCTGTCGGGATAACTGTCGAGCGGACCGGGCCCGAAATATCTGATTTTTTCAAATTCCGGAGCAAGTCTGAACAAAAGTCCTATCCTGGGCAGAGTTTTCAGGCTGTCTCTCGTGTCGACACGGACGCGCAGCCTGATCCTGACCGGGCTGTCGGACCGGAATTCCCAGCTAAGCTCATAACGAAGGACGGGGGGCCTCGAAGGGCTGCCGTGAGCTCCGGTTACGGTAACTATTGCTCCGTCTGAGCATTCGTCGACCTCGAACGAACAGCATTTTGAATAGCAGTTTGCAAGATCGTTATCCGCCCAGTTGCCGAACGACCCTCCGTTATACGTCCGCGGTCTGAAAACGTTGAGATCAACGGGAGCGGTCAGAAGTTCTCTGCCTCGTGTCATTATTGAAATGAGCCGACCGGTCCTTTTATCGAACACAAATTCGGTTCCCGCATGGTATACGCGATAAAAGCATCCGTCATCCTTTGAACTGACAGAAACTGTTTTGATTTCGCAGCTAGGCGGGCATTGGCATACGTCAACGTCTTCACAGCAAAGCATTTTGCCTTCTTCCGAGAAAACTCTGACGTTAAGAGCGTAAAAGCCGCTTTCCGGAACAATATCCGATACGCCGGCGTCGAGCTCGACAGTCTGTCTCGGTCCGATGGTCAGAGGACCGAACGACAAAACGGCAGGCTGTAAGGAAGGATCGTCCCATTCGCCGTCCGTCGAAACGCGCAATTCGACGTTTACCCGGCGTGAAGTATAAACGAAGCGCGAAAAAAGACTTATTCTGCCTTCGGAACAATAAGCTTTTATCGGGCTGTATGCTTTCTGCATGTCATAATAGCCCGGTCTGAGGCTTCTGTCCGGGAATACTAGCCCGTCGAGGCATGAGATGCGGTCGTTGGGGTGATCGCCGAAATCGCCGCCGTAATAGTATCTTCTCGAGCCGTCAGGAGCAGGCACGCTGACCGCGTGGTCGCACCATTCCCAGACGCATCCGCCTGAAAAACTGTCATGCTCGTCGCAGATGGAAATATAATCGTTTATTTCGCCTGTCGTCATTGAATCGACGTACTCGCACATAAAAAACGGTTTGAGCATACCTCTTGCGAGATACTCTTTTATATAATCGATCCCGGCGTACATCCTCGACTCAACGTCGGAAATGTCCGAAAAGTCCTCACCGGGAGGAACTGCCTTGAACTCAAGATGGGCGTTTTCATAGTGGATGAGAGCAGTTGGCCTTCTGCCGCGGATGTACTCCCGCATAGCCCGGTGATTTGCGCCGCAGCCGCTTTCGTTGCCGAGCGACCACAAGATCACGTTGCCGAGGTTTTTATCGCGCTCATAAAGAGAAGCCGCCCTGTCGACGTATGCTTTTTTCCATTCGGGAGAATCCGACAGCGCAGACCACCTGAACCAGTCCCAGTCGTCGTCGGTATTATAGCCCATGCCGTGGGTCTCAAGGTCGGCCTCGTCAACAAGCATTATGCCCTCTCTGAGACACATTTCGGCAAATCTCGGATCGGGAGGATAGTGAGACGTCCGTATGGTATTGCAGTTCGCGTCCTTTATCAGCTCAAGATCGCGCCGCATCTCTTCTTCCGTCACGGCAAAGCCGTTTTCAGGCGAGGAATCATGGCGGTTGAC
>JAILDS010000244.1 GCA_024689165.1 Clostridia bacterium | reverse complement strand
TCCTCAGCCTGCTCGACTACCCTCTGGGCTTCACCGGCGCGCAGGAGGCGGCCGGGCTGCGGGAAAAGCATTCGGCAAAGCTCGACGAGATCCTGAAGCTCTGCGCCGAAAAAGAAAAGGCGCTGGAGATAAACACGTATTTCCTCAGGCACGGCGGGACGCTGTGCCCCGACGTACCGACGCTCAGACGCTTCAGGGAGCTCGGCGGCAGGCTCGTCTGCGTCGGCTCCTCTGCAAGCAGGCTCGAAAGCCTCGGCTTCGGGCTTGATGAGGCTTACGACGCCGCCGCCGAGGCGGGCTTCGACTCCGTCGCGCTGTTCACGCAGAGAACGGCAAATCTCGTAGGCATCGGCCGACAGGCCTGTTCATAATCTTCTTCCCGGGGAGGTATACATGCTCGAAAGCTATGACAAGCGACTCGCGCTGTGCAACATATTCTGGTTCGTCAGCGGCCTGTGGCAGATATTTTCCGTGCTGCTGGACCTTTCCGCGACCTCGGAAAGCTCTCTCGCTCTGAGCGTCTTCGCGGTGTTCAGGGTGGTGTTCCTGCTTCTGGGGCTGTCGACCTACGTGCTGTGCTTCCTGTCTTTCAAGGAAGCCTCGAAGGACGTCGAGACCCACGGCGACGACCCGGTCTTCAGGCGGGGCTGCCGCGTCCTGACGGTCCTTGTGCCCGTTTCCGCTGTCATCGGGCTCGGGCTCAACCTTTTCGTCGCGCTCAAGGACCGGCTGACGGCTTTCCTTGCGACGAACACAGACCCCGCGCGCGCCGCCGCCGCGAAGGTCGTGATAACTTCCCTGACGAATTACGGCAATATGTTCGCCAACCTCGCCGCGCTTGTGAACCTGACCGCCGTGTTTTTGCTTCTCGCGGCGCTGAGGCAGAAGGGCAGGCCGGCGGTCGTCCAGGCGGAATGGCTTTCGCTCGTCTGCTGGGTCCTGTCGCTCATAGTCATGCTGATCTGTTATCTTCGCGGTATCATCACCCATACGCCGGCGGAAAGCTCGGTTTTTCTGATCATTTTCTCGAAGCTGCTCATGACCGGGACCTACGTGATGCAGTTCGCCGCGTTTTACGTGAGGGACAAGGACGTCCGCTCGCGCATCACGTCGGCGTGACGCCGGGCTCCTTTCCAGAAAGCGATCATCAAACAAGGCCTCCCGCGGCGGCGGGAGGCCTTATACTGATAATCCCGGTTTTTCCGGCGTCACTCGACGTCCGGCTCGAGGCTTTTGCCGAGGATGGAGCAGACGAGGTCGGGGCGGCGGGTGGTGATATTGTCGACGCCGCACGAGAGCATACGCTTCACGTCGGCCTCGTCGTTGACCGTCCAGACGGACACCTTCAGCCCGGCGCGGTGGAACCTCTCGACGAGCTCGGCGGTCACGTTGAAGTAATGGGCGTTGAGACCGACGGCTTCGGCGCGCTTCACCCTGCCCACGAGAGAGGAACAGACCTTTTCGCCTCCGAAGATACGCGGAGGGACAATGGCGTTGAGATAATACGGTACGCCGGGGCATTTTTCCCGTACGGCGGGGACCATATCTTCATCGACGCCAGTAAAAAAGAACTGTCCGGAAACGTCGAACTCTTCGGCAAGAGATCCGACGGCTTCAAGATGAGAAGCGTCCTTGACGTCTATATTGACCTTTACGGACGGATTCCTTTCAAGCAGCGCGAAAACGGCGTCGAGGGGAACGGCGTCCTCCGCCGGCTTGTCGTGCGACAGCACGGGTCTGCCCTCGCCGTCGTACCTTAGGTCGACCTCAAAGCAGTCCGCTCCGGCTTCAATGCCCGCCTCGACGGCTTCGATGCTGTTGTCCGGCAGCTCCATGCAGCCGCTGTGAGCCGTGACTGTAAAACCGTCCGGCAGCAAAAGCTGCGCTTCGCTCTCTTTTTCGCTCATAGCCAACACCCCCGAAAACGGCGATATTCTAATACAAGCCTTTTTAAAAAGCAACCGCTTTTTTTAATTCCCGCGAACTTGACAAGCGGCGGATTTCGTCGGATAATACCCCGGAGGTGAGTTTATGAAGGTTCTTATGCTCAACGGCAGTCCCAGAAGACAGGGAAACTGCTTCGCTGCGCTGTCGGAGGCGGGCAGGACGCTCGCCGGTCTGGGGATCGAAAGCGAGATCTTCTGGCTCGGGAGCGACCCCGTGAGGGATTGCGTCGCCTGCGGCGGCTGCCGGGGAACGGGCGATCCGGGCAAATGCGTTTTCGACGGCGACCCGGTCAACGAAGTGATCGAAAAGGCTCAGGCCTCCGACGGCTTCATTTTCGCGACGCCGGTGTATTACGCCCATCCGAGCGGGCTCATCCTCAGCACGCTCGACCGCTGCTTTTTCGCAGGGTCCGGAGCGTTCGCGAACAAGCCCGGCGCGGCCATAGCCGTCGCAAGGCGCGCAGGGGCTGTCTCGGCCCTCGACGTGCTGAACAAATACTTCACCATCAACGGGATGCCAGTAGCGTCGTCAACCTACTGGAACGTCGTTTTCGGCGCGAAGCCGGCAGAGGCCGCAAAGGACGCAGAGGGCATGCAGACGGTCAGGAACCTCGCCAGGAGCATGGCGCGTCTCCTCGGCGCGCTGGAGGACGCGGAGGAGCCCCTGGCCGAACGCGGCTCAAGGACCAACTTCATCAGATGATACGCGTCAGCGGGCTGTCCCTCCCTCTCGGAGCAGACGGGAACGACCTCAGGAGCGCCTGCGCGAAAAAGCTCGGCGTGCGCGAGGAAGAGTTCCTTTCGTTCGAGCTCCTGCGGAGCGGTTACGACGCGCGCGACAAGGGCGACGTGCGTCTGACCGTGTCCTGTCTCGTCGCGCTCGACTGCGACGAGCGCGCCTTCTGCGAGCGTTTTCCCGAAAACGAGGTAGCCTATTCCCGCCGTTACGAATACGCGCCGCCAGAGCTGAAAAGGACGTCGGCGGAACGCCCCGTAGTAGTCGGCTTCGGCCCGGCGGGCTTTTTCTGCGCGCTGATGCTCGCCCGCGCGGGGCTGAAGCCCCTCGTGCTCGAACGCGGCGGCTCCGTCGACGAAAGAAAAAATAGCGTCGAGAGGTTCGTCTCCGGACGTGTCCTCGATGAGGAGTCGAACATCCAGTTCGGCGAGGGCGGAGCCGGTACCTTTTCGGACGGGAAGCTCACCACCGGGATAAAGGACCCGCGCTGCCGTTTCGTCCTCGAGGAACTCGCCGCCCACGGCGCGCCGTCGGACATACTCACCAACGCCCACCCGCATATCGGAACGGACAGGCTGCCGGACACGGTCAGAGGCATCCGGGACGAGATAATCTCTCTCGGCGGCGAGGTGAAGTTCAACTGCCGCTTCACCGACCTTGTGACCGCGAGCGGCGGCATCTACGCAGTGGAATACGTCGAAAACTCCGTTCCCGGCGCCCCGGTACGGTACTTCCAGACCGACACCGTCGTGCTCGCCTGCGGCCACAGCGCAAGGGACACGGTGCGTTCGCTCTATGAAGCGGGCGTCAGGGCGGAACGGAAGGCTTTTTCGGTCGGGCTCAGGATAGAACACCTCCAGAGCATGATAAACCGCGCCCAGTACGGCGCAAGATTCGCGGACTCCCCTCTTCTGCCGCCCGCGGAATACAAGCTGGCGAACCACCCGCCCCACGGTCGCGGAGCCTACACCTTCTGCATGTGCCCCGGCGGCACCGTCGTGGCGGCGGCGAGCGAGGCGGGGGGCGTCGTCACCAACGGCATGAGCCGCTTCGCCAGAGACGGCGAGAACGCGAACGCCGCCATACTCGTCGGGTTCGAACCGGACCGCTTCGACACCCCCGACGTTTTCGCCGGGGTGGAGCTTCAGCGCGAGCTTGAGAGCAAAGCGTTCGCGCTCGGCGGCAATTCCTACGCGGCGCCCGCGACGACCGTCGGCGATTTCCTGAAAAGGCGCGCCTCGAAACGCTTCGGCGCGGTAAGGCCGACCTATACCGCTGGGGTCTGCCCGTCGGACGTGCGGCAGTGCCTGCCCGCTTCGGTATGCGACGAGATCGAGACCGCGATCCTCCGCTGGGACAGGGTCCTCTCGGGCTTCGCCTCCCCGGACGCGGTCCTGACGGCTCCGGAGAGCCGCAGCACCTCGCCCGTAAGGCTCGTGCGCGACCCCTTCGGCAGGTCGAATATAAGTGGGCTCTACCCCTGCGGCGAGGGAGCGGGCTACGCGGGCGGCATAGTCTCCGCGGCGGTCGACGGGATAAAGACCGCGGAGTCTATAATCTCCGCTGCGGACTGGGACGACTGAGCCGCGGCGCTTGACATCCAACTGATAAAGCATGTATAATGCCGGAAATAAAAAAACACAGGAGAGCATGATATGAAAGCTTTCATGGACAAGGATTTCCTTCTTTCGACAGACACCGCGAAGGAGCTTTACGCGGCGTGCAAAGACGAACCGATCTTCGACTGGCACTGCCACCTCTCCCCGAAGGAGATCTGGGAGGACAAGACGCCCCGCGACCTGACCGAGCTGCTTCTGGGCGGCGACCATTACAAGTGGTCGCTCATGCGCAATTACGGCGTGGCGGAAGAGCTCATCACCGGCGGCGCCGACCCCTACGACAAGTTCGCCGCTTTCGCGGAGGCCCTGTCCGCCGCCGTCGGCAATCCGATCTACCACTGGACGCATCTTGAGCTGAAAACGTATTTCGGCATAGAGACGCCCCTTTCCCCGAAGACCGCCAAGGAGATCTGGGATAAAGCGAACGCGGTCATCGCCGGTGGCGGGATGAGCCCGCGCAGCCTCATAAAAAACAGCGGCGTGGTAGCCCTGTGCACCACCGACGACCCGGCGGACTCCCTCGAATACCACAAGCTGATAGCCGGGGACGAAAGCTTCGACGTGAAGGTCGTACCGGCGTTCCGCCCCGACAAGGCCCTTGCCTGCGGCGCGAAGACCTTCATGCCGTGGCTCGCCGCGATGGAGTATGAGACCGGCGACAAGATAACGACCTACGCCGAGCTGAAGAAGGTCCTTGTCAAGAGGATGGACTTTTTCATGGCCATGGGCACGGTCGCGACGGACCACGCCTTTTTGTCCGCGCCGTTCCGCCGCGCAGAAGAGAACGAGCTTGAGGAGATATTCACCAAAGCGAAAAAGGGCGCTGCGCTTACCGACTGCGAGATTGAAAAATACCAGACGGAGCTCATCCGCTTCCTCGCTTCCGAGTACAAAAAACGCGGCTGGGTCATGGAGCTGCATATCGGCGCGCTGCGCAACAACAACACCGCCCTCTTCGCAGAGCTCGGCCCCGACACGGGCTTCGACATCCCCGACGACGGCTCCAACATCAGAAAGCTCGCCGCCCTGCTCGACTCCATGTACCGCGACGGAGCGCTCCCGAAAACGGTGCTCTTCCCGCTCGACCCTGCCGAGAACCTTTCCTTCGAGGCGGTCACACGCTGCTTCCAGGACCCCGGCGCGCGCGGATGGGTCCAGACCGGCGCCGCCTGGTGGTACAACGACCACATCAACGGCATCAGGGCGATGCTGAAAAACAAATGCGACGTGGGCGTGCTCGGCACGTTCGTCGGCATGGTCACCGACTCACGTTCCTTCCTTTCATACACACGCCACGACTATTTCAGGCGCATCCTGTGCGACCTCGTCGGCAATATCGTCGAAAACGGTGAATACCCCGCCGACCTTGAAACGCTTTCAGGGCTGGTGCGCGGCGTTTCCTTCCGCAATGCCGAGGTGTATTTCGGCCTATGAACATGTATGAAACCATAAAAAGCTATATCGGGGAGCTTACGGCGGAAGAAAAGATCTCGATGCTCACCGACGTCTCGGCGGGCGTGGACAGGCTCGGTCTGCCGCGCTACAACTGGTGGAACGAGGCGCTGCACGGCGTCGCCCGCGCCGGATACGCGACCGTTTTTCCGCAGGCCATAGGGCTGGCGGCCGCGTTCGACACCGAGCTGATGGGAAAGATCGCCCGCGCCATCGGCCTCGAGGCCCGCGCGAAATACAACAACGCCCGGCTCGAGGGCAATACCGACAGGTATTACGGGCTGACCTTCTGGAGCCCGAACGTGAACATATTCCGCGACCCGCGCTGGGGCAGAGGGCAGGAGACCTACG
>JAILDS010000194.1 GCA_024689165.1 Clostridia bacterium | reverse complement strand
GTCGAGCTCGGTATCTCCCGAAAGATCGGTCGCGCCGACGATCTCATAAGAGACCGCGCCTGTGCCGCTCCCGCCGGCGGTCGCGAGCGTCACGGTATCCTCCCACGTGAGGTCCGAATAATCGCCGGTGAAGGATAATGTGCTCTGAGGCAGCCTGTAGACCATCAGATAGCAGATCTCGCCGATGCCGAAGGGGGCGCCTATGTCGTTGAGGGCTCTCGCGCGGACGAAGTAGAAACCGGGACATCTTATCAGGAGCTCGCCGGTGGCTTCGTCGAGGATCGGCTCGTCGGCGGTGCCGATAAGGCTGTTATCGTCATAATCAATAGCGGAAACCAGCTCGTATACCACTCCACTGATGTTCTCGTTCGAGGGATACAGAGCCGTGAATGTGTAAATCTGTCCGGAGAACTCAAACGGTACCGCGGGATCGGTGCCATTCTGGAACGAGACCGTGGGATCGGGATAGATCTGTTCATCCCCGTCGACGAGCGTAATGGTGCCGCCGGTGCAGTCGATGTCGATGAAGACCTTCTGGATGCGGTCCGCGGCCCACTCGAAATCGTACTCGATCACGTAGTCTTGGCCCAGCGCCTTGTAATCTTCGATCGTCGCGGGGGTGACCGTCTCCCGGATGAGCCGGCTGGCGCCGCTGAAGGTCTTGTTCCTGGCGAAGGTCGTGCCGGGCTTGCCTCTGCCGTATCTGGCGTCGGCGTAATCTATGTCCCCGGGGACGGTGATGGTGAAGCCCACGTACCAGCCCGCGTTGGCGATGCCGGGGTCGTCCTCCGGAGTCAGCCATTCGAGCGTGAGGTCGGAAGCGGTAAGGTAAACGTTGCCGTCGGTATCCGTGCCGTCGGCAAGGTTCAGGAGGTCGGAGACCGTTCCCACGGGATAAGGCCACGCGACGGAATCGTCGGCGTTCTTGAGGGTCATGTCGGCGGTATCCAGCTCAAGCGTGAAGGTCTGGGTGCGGTATTCGTCCCATTTCGCCTTGAAATAACGCGTGTACTTGCCGCCCGCGGCGGAAAGCGCGGCGGGGTCGAGGTACAGCCAGAAATCGACGTAGTCCTCGCCGGGTTCCACCACGTCCGCGAAGGTCCAGGGATCGGACCAGGTCGAATTGTCGGAGGAGATCCTGAGCTCGGCGTCCGCAGCGCAGTTCGCCGCGCCGTGGAGCCTGACGCCGAACCACCAGCCGTCCTTGGGTCTGTCGACGCCGCCGGCGTTCTTTTCAACCCATTCGAGGACCGGGGTGCATTCGTCGCCGTCGATCGTGACCGCGCCGTTGCTGAAAGACGACGCCATATAGGCGCCGGTCACCGCGCCGGTGCCGTCAAGCACCTCGGCGCTGCCCCAGGAATAGGGCCACGCGTCGTAGCTGCCGTCCTCACTGCGCAGCGTGAGGTCGTTCGGGTCGATCTCGAGCGTCACGACCTGCGTGCGCTCGGTATCCCAATTGAACCGGTAATAGACCGTATAAGCGCCTTCGCCTGCAGATGCGAGCCTCTCGGGCGTAACGAGCTGCCAGAAGATCACGTAATCCCTGCCGTCCTCGGTGCCGTCTTTTGCAGCGAAGAACTTGCCGTAACCGTCCCAGTCGGCATTGTCCTTGGACGACTCGATCGTCGCGGAGTCGGTATCGTACGTCTCCGGCGAGAACATCCTGAAGGAGATCCACCAGCCGTCTCTCGTTCTGCCGACCCCGGCGTCCGCGGGGAACCACTGCAGAGTGGTCCCGGAACTGCCGATCGAGATCGAGCCGTCGGCCGCGGGCTCATAGGTCCCTATGCCGGTACCATAGTTCTCATAACCGACCGCGTAGCCCCAGTCGGGCTCCGCCGCGCGCGTCGTTATGACGCCCAGCGGCAGCGTGCCCGCGACAAGCAGGACGCTGAGAAGTACGGCAAGCGCTCTTTCGACGCTTTTCGGAAGTTTTACGTTCATTTCGCACTCTCCTTCGCGCGCGTGATGCGCAGCGCAGATTTATTGAAGCAGAACTGCCTGATCTTTCCGTTGAAAAGGCAATGACTTATCACGAAGAATACCGTCAGCGGCAGCAGCAGCGCGTTGTACCACGCGTACGCGTCGCCGAATATAAGGACCGCAGCGAGCGCCAGAAGGCTCAGTATCGCCAGACAGTCTATGACCGCCGCCCCGGGGGAGCTGAAAAACGTCAGCGCGCCGGGGAGCCTGCGCCCCCTGCCCGCTCCGTTCGCTTTTATCCATTTCCGCCGGCGGGAGCCGAGGATGATCAGCAGGATCACGCCGACTGCGAAAAAGGCGTAGAACAGGGCGCCGAGGACCAGGATCGCGCTGCGGGAGTAATTGCCCGTCAGCGCCAGGATGCAGAGGATGAGTATATCGGCGCAGACGCAGGCGAAAGCTGCGAAAGCGGCGTAAAAAAGGCGCCTGTCCTTTTTCGACTCGCGGGCCGCCCTCGCGGGGTCGGCGGCTTCGGAGAGTGGGTCGGGACCCTTTTTTTCTTCGGGAACGGCCTCCGGGGCCGGAGCATTTTTTTGCTTCTTTTTATCCTTCTTGCTGCCGGAGCCACCGTCGACGGCTTCCGCCGCAGCGACCGGCGCTTCTGCGCGCTCCTTGGCCTCTCTCTCTCGCCTCTCGCGGGCGGATTTCATCTCACCGAGGAGGCCCTGCGCGTCGGCGGGTATCCCGCCTGCGTTTTTTTTCGGCTCGTCCATCACAAAACCTCGTTGGATGCGGCGATTATCACGTTTTTCTCAAACGTAAAGCCGGTCGCGGTGGTTTTTGAAAGCACGCTCGTGCCCGCGTCCTCGGCGGAGGGCTGATGCGGCGCGGAGCCTTCCCATCCGGCTCCCGGCGCCGGCGCGGCTCCGGGTTTGAACGCGGGATCCTCGACGCGGGTCTGCTGTGACGGGGGAACGGCTGTCTGTACGGGCGAGCCGGTCTTCGCCGGAGCGAACCTGCCGGGGTTCGGGTTCGTCCTGTCCTGAGTCATCGAAGGCTGCGCCTTTTTCTCAAGATCCTCGAAAACGTTGCTGGATTTTCTGGAAACTATCGCGTCCTTTTCGCGGCGGCTGTCCTTGCCGCGCCCGCGCTGGAGGCTGCCCCTGCTTTCACGCAGCAGCTGCGGCACGCGCAGACGCACGAAGAGCACGACGCTCGTGATGAGCATCGCCGCGGCGAGCACGCCGAAGACCGCGGTGAGCATAAGGTAGACGTTGATCTCCGTTTTCGGAGCGTCGCCGGCCGAAAGGAGGCTGAACCCGCTGCGGGCAGCGTATAAAAAGAATCGTGTCATGCCTTGCCTCCTCAGCTGTTTTCGAACCCGAAAACCTTGTTTGCGTTGTCAAGGATCCCGGCTGCGGTCTGGTCGCTCCCCATATTCTCTCTGAGCTCGGAGTATATTTCCGAAAGGGTGGACCTCATCTGCGAAATGAACTCGTCGTAATCCTCGCCGTCGCCCTTGAGCCTGTTCTTCGCCTGTTCGGACTGAATGGTCACTTTGTTCAGACAGGTCAGAGCGATATTGGGCACGCCGGAGCATTTGGAGATTATATGCGCCGCCCTCCTGAGAAGTCCGGAGGTGGTAAGCCCTTCTATGCCGACCATTTTGTCCGCGTCGGCGGTCTCGTCCGAGCCGGAGGAGCTGTCCGCGTCCGCGCCGCCGGGCTTCTCGAGCCCGTCGGTGGAAGACGCCTGGTTGCCCAGATGGTTCTCGACCCGGAACATGACGTAGCACGCCTTGGTCATCGAGTACCAGTTGCTGTACCAGACCTCTCCGTCATTATGCACGAGGACCTTGTTGGCGATATCGTCGACGACCGCGTCGAATGCGTCGTAGGTATCGTTGTAGCCGTCGCCCGCGTCGCCGTCGGGAACGGGCGTTGACGCGACGGTCTGCTTATCGCTTTCGCCCAGGTCGGTATATATCTCGTCGAGGATCCGCCTGAACTTTTTGCCTCCCGTCATGTAATCGCCCTTTTCCCAGTAAAGCTTGCCGCAGACGAAGAGCGAGCTGCAATAGATCGGGGTATCGTTGGCCTTGAGGAAATCGAGGCCCCTGAGCTTTCTTGCTTCTTCCGTGTTCGTGCTCTGGGAATAAATACTGTCAAGGTCGCCCTGCTTGATCACCTTTTCGACGTCGTCGGTAGCGTCGCCGAGCTTGTAGTCGAACAGCAGGTTGTAACAGCCCTCGTAAGCGTTCTTCTTGTCGTCTTCGCCTACGTCGTCGAAGTACTTGTTGAACGCCTCAAGATAATTCTCGACCGACCGGTTATCATTATCTATAAGATTCCTGAACTGGTTCACGTTGTCCCGCATGTAGCCCAGATAGGAAAACACCGTGCCGAGGGTGAAAACGACCGTCAGGATCGCCGTCGTCAGGAAGACCGACAGCCTCGAGCGCTGCTTCCGGCGGTACTCGTCCTCGAACTTCTCAAGGTTTTCAAGGACGTAAAGGATCTCCGAGCAGGACTGGAAGCGGTCCTTCGGGTTGAGCTGCGTGCATTTCGAGATGAGCCACTCGAGACCGCTCGAAAGCTCCGGGTTCCAGCGCCTGATGGGGTATATCTCATAGGGCGGCTCGGCAGGGTTCTGCCCCGTGACAAGGTGGTACAGCGTCACGCCGAAGGAATAGATGTCCGTCCTCGCGTCGGTCTGGCCCCTGTCGCCGAACTGCTCCGGGGCGGCGTAGCCCCTCGTGCCGATGTTCTGGGTGTCGCCGGCCTTGCCCTCTTTGTATTCCCTGGCTATGCCGAAGTCGATGAGCCTGACGGTGCCGTCCGGGCGGAGCATTATGTTGGCGGGCTTCATGTCGCGGTAGATGACCGGGGGCGTACGCGTGTGCAGGTAGTCGAGAACGTCGGCGATCTGCTTCGCCCATTCGATCACGTTCTCCTGGTCCTGCGCGCCGTACTCGTCGAGCACCTTCGAAAGGTTTTCGCCTTCTATATAGTCCATAATTATATAGACGTTGACCTTTTCGTCGATGATGTCGACTATCCTCGGCAGTGTCGGGTGGTCGAGCTTCTTCATGAGGTTCGCTTCCTTGAGCAAAGCCTCAAGGGCCATCTGCTTGGCCTCGTCGTTCTTGTCCTTGCGGAATTCCTTGATCGCCCACTGCTTGTTGAGCCTTTTATCCATCGCGAGATAGACCACGGACATGCCGCCGCGGCCTATTTCTGCGAGGATCTCGTATTTTCCGTCTATAACCTGACCTATCTGCGCCATACGACCTCTCCTTATACGCTCTCGACGGTGATGACGGATATATTGTCCGTCTCTCCGCGCTGTTTTACGGTATCGACGAGCGAGATCAGGGTGTTTTTCATCGTCCGCTCATCCGAGAAGTTCGAAGGCGACAGAGCGTTCACGAGCTCCTGCTCCGTCAGCTCGTGGTGGAAGCCGTCCGAGCAGAGCATGAAGAGCTGGCCCGGGGCGACCTGACCGACGAGGAATTCGGCGGCGACCTTTTTGGAGGCCCCGATGCACTGCAGCAGCACGTTGCGGCGGGAGTCGACCTTTGCCTGGTCGGGCGTGAGCCTGCCCTGTTCGACCTCGTGCTGAACGAGCGAGTGGTCCTTCGTCAGCTGTTCGAGCCCCGTCGTTATGCGGTAGATCCGGCTGTCGCCCACGTGGGCGCATATGAAGCTGTTTTCGACTATGAGCAGCGCGGTCAGCGTCGTGCCGAGGCTGAGCTGCCTCTGGGCGCCGTACTGCATTATCTTGAAGGCGTTGTCGCGCACTATCTGGTCCCAGCGGGAGCGGATGTAATCAAAATTGACGACGCCCGCGGTTATCGCCGGCATTTCGGTGTCGAACCACGCGGCGAAGGCGTTGATGACGAAAGCGGACGCCATCTCGCCCATCTTGAGGCCGCCCATTCCGTCGCAAAGCACGGCGAAAACGACCCTGCCGGCGGGTGTGGAGGCGTGCTTGAGCATGAGCGCGTCCTGGTTGACGCTCTTGCGCGTGCCTATGTCGGTATGAAACGCGCTGAGGAAATTCATCTTGCCACGCCCTCCATTCTGAAGCGGAACGACTCGTTGCCGAGTGTGAATATGTCGTCGGGTGAAAGCTCGTATTTTTTCTGCGGGCGGAGCATTATGCCCTCAACCGAGGTGCCGTTGGTGGAGTAATTGTCGACGATGCTGTAGACTCCGTTGGCGTTGTACCTGTCGCCGCCGTCGAAAACGATGGAGGCGTGCACGCGGCTGACCGCGGGATTGTCGATCTTAAGGTCCACGGCCTTCCCGTCCTTGCCCATGACGAACGGGGTCTTGTCTATGACGAAGCGTTCGCCCGTAGAGACCCTGTAAAGCACGCCGTAACGCAGGTCGGGCTTCGTCTCGGGGTCGCCGGAAAAGCCGAGTATGACCGTCTCGCCTCCGGCGGGGACGGGAACGACGTCCTCGTCGGAAAAGATCGTGATGGATTTCTGGCCGGGTCTGAGCGGCTCCTGCGAAACGGGCCTGGGCTGCGCGGAGATCGACATCTCCTCCTCGGCGGAGGGATAGATCGCGACGGTCTCGCCCGTGTAAGGCTCGGCCGGCGCGGAAAACGCGGGAACGGCGAACTCCGGCGCGACGGTCTCGTCCGCGTAAGGTGCGGCGGGAGCGGCGGGAACGGTGAACTCCGGCGCGGCGGCCTCGCCCGCAAAAGGCGCGGCGGGGGCTGCGGGAACGGTAAACTCCGGCGCGGCGGGAGCGCTCTCCTCTTCGTCAGCTGCTTTTTCCTGCGCGGAAGCTTCACGGCTCGCCGCGGAGGGATGGTTTTCTATATACTGCTCGTAAACGAAGCGGAGCCCGTCCTCCTCGAATTCCGGCTTGCCGGCGGCGTCGGACGGAGCGGCCGTTTCGGGCGCGGCGGGCGCCGGAGCCGCCCCGGAGGTCTCCGGAAACGCCGGAGCCTCGGCGGGAGCGTCTTCCTGCGGGACGGGAACGTAGCCTGAAAAGTCGTTGAATACCGGCACCGTCATATCGGGCTCGGAGTCGTCCTCGGGCGCGGCGTCGGGCTCGTCCTCGGTCCGCTCGAAAACGTCCGCCGCCGGAGCGGGCTGAGCGTCGGAGGGGAAAGCCTCCTCAGCCTGCGGCGCGTAGCTCTGCTGCGGGAATTGGAACTGCCCCGCGAACTGCGCCGGATCGGCGGCGTTCGACTGAAGCACCGACGTTTCGGCGTTGGCGGCGTCCTGAGAGTAGCCCTGCTGCGGGACCCGGAACTGCCCCTCGAACTGAGCCGGATCGGCGGCGTTCGACTGGAGCACCGACGTTTCGGCGTTGGCCGCGTCCTGAGAATAGCCCTGCTGGGGGAACCGGAACTGCCCCGCGAACTGCGCCGGGTCGGCAGCGTTCGCCTGAAGCACCGAAGTTTCGGCGTTGGCCGCGTCCTGCGGAGCGTTCCCCTGCTGCGGGAACCGGAACTGACCCGCGAACTGCGCCGGGTCGGCGGCATTTGCCTGAAGCACCGACGTTTCGGCGTTGGCCGCGTCCTGCGGAGCGTTCTCCTGCTGCGGGAAAACGAAGCGGACGGGCTGGCCCTGAGCCTGCGACGGCTGCTGCGGAACGTATCCGGAGTTGCGGACGAACGGCGAGGCGGGCGGCGTATGCTCCGGGAGTATCCGTCTGAGCTCCCCGTAAGCCGCGCTGAGCGTGCCGTAGTCGGCGCTGCGCTTTATCTGCTTGATTATCGGCTTGGTCCCGCTCGTTTTGCCCGCGAGCGCGGCGACGATCTTGCTCAGGTCCTTCGACGGGATCGGCGCTTTCGCCATTTTCACGGGAACGAGTACGAACTGCGCTTTGAAGCCGTCGTAAAAGACGCAGTCCGTCGTATGGACGATGTTGTCGGAGCTCATCGAGCTGTTGATGCAGTAGGCGAGCGCCTGAAGGTATCCGTCGAGATACGCGCGGGCGATCTCCCCGCTCTGCATCGCGCCGGACAGGCTCCTGGCGGACTCGGCGCACTCATAGAAGAAAACGTGGTGACCGTTCTCCTCCCTGCAGTCGGTGACGCGGCAGAAGACCGCATTGCTGCCCGATGCGAGGAAATTAAGCGCGTCGTAATCCACCTCGAACGACGACGGAGCGAATATCTTGACCCCGCCGGGCATGAGTTCTTTTCTAAACACGGCAACCCCCGATGATATCGATTTTTGATTGATGATCCCTGAGCGCGGACGCAGCGGATACTTCCGCGCATACACATACGTATTCTATTTTACGCAAGCGCGCGCGTAAAGTCAACAAAATTATTAATCAAATCTTAAAAAATTTACTAATATATATTCCCGCGCAATAAAAAAACGGGCCGGAGCCCGTATTGGTTTCAGGGAATAGGGAATAGGGTGTAGGCAGTAGGGAACAGGGTTCAGGGAACACGGAAAATGTCCTGAATTCTGAATTCTGAATTCTGAATTCCTGATCCCTGCCCCTGACTGCACCCTGACCCCTCACTTCATCCTTGTTTCGCGGAGGGTACCTCCGCGGAACATCGGGCGACCACGCGGGTCGCCCCTACAAAATCGCGCCGCAGGCCCTCACTTCATCCTTCATCCTTCATAATTCTTACTTGATTCGCCGGCAGCAGGCCGCGGACGGCTATGGCGCCGGTGGGGCAGACTTCCTCGCATTTGCCGCAGCCGGTGCAGAGCGAGAAGTCGACCTCGGCGCAGAAATCCGTCACCTTCACGGCGCCGGTCTCGCAGGCCTTCTGGCACTTCATGCAGCCGATGCAGCCGTTGGCGCAGGCCTTCCGCGTCTGCGCGCCCTTCTGGGTGTTGCGGCACAGCACGGCGGCCGCCGCGCGCTCGGCGGGCAGAAGGTCGATGAGCTTTTTCGGGCAGGTGTCGACGCAGATCCCGCAGGCGCGGCATTTGTCGGGGTCGACCCTCGCGACGCCCTTGTCGGAGACGTATATCGCGCCGAAGGGGCAGGCGTCGACGCAGTCGCCGAGGCCGAGGCAGCCGTTGGGGCAGGCCTTTTCGCCGCCGTAGAGCTGAGAAGCCAGACGGCAGGAGGATATGCCGTCGTATTTGTGCTTTTTGACGGCGACGCCGTTCCAGCCGCGGCAGCGCACGACGGCGACGACCGTCTCGACGGCGGCGCTCTCTTTGCCGAGCAGCGCGGAGACCGCGTCGGCGACGTCCTGGCCGCCGGGCTTGCAGAGGTTGACCTTTTCCGTCTCGCCCTTGGAAAGGGCGGAGGCGTAGCCGGAGCAGCCCGAGAAGCCGCACGCGCCGCAGTTGGCGCCGGGCAGGAGAGCTTCTATCTCTTCGGCCTTTTCGTCAGCCGGGACTGCGAAGAATTTTGAAAGAACGACTATCGCCGCGCCGCAGACGAGCCCGACGGCGCCGACGAATATCACAGCTATCGCGATCGGATTCATGTCTTCCCTCCTTAAATGAGCCCCATGCCCTCGACGATGCCGCCGAAGCCGAGGAAGGACAGAGAGGTGATCGAAGCGGCGATGAGAGTGATGGGAAGGCCCTCGAGGAATTTGGGCACGTCGGAGCTCTCGAGCCTTTCGCGCACGCCGGAGAACATGACCATCGCGACCATGAATCCGACGCCCGCGGCGAAGGAGGACATCATCGACCTGCCGAAGTTGTAGCCGCTGTCGACGTTGAGTATGACGACGCCCAGCACGGCGCAGTTGGTGGTGATGAGCGGCAGATAGATGCCCAGCGCCTGATACAGCGGCGGGATGTAGCGCTTGAGTATTATCTCGACCATCTGCACGAGGGCGGCGATGACGAGGATGAAGACTATCGTCTGAAGGTACGCCAGCTTATGCGCGACGAGGAAGCTGTTTATCGGGTAGGTCGCGGCGGTGGCGAGAAGCATTACGAAGATGACCGCGGCGGACATGCCGAAGGCGGTGTTCGTTTTTTTCGACACGCCCAGGAACGGGCATATCCCGAGGAATTTCGACAGGACGTAGTTGTTGGTGATGACGCCCATCACGAAAAGCGCGATATAGTATTTCACGCGACCTCACCCCCTTCCCGGGTCCCGGGCGCCGGGACCGGCGCGCCGTCAGTTCCGGCCTGCTCCGCAGCGGCGGCTTTCGCGCCGTTCTTCACGGCGCAGTCTTCGCCCTTCGGCGCTCCGGACTTGCCCGCTTCGGCGCAGCTGCCCGCCATCGGGCAGGCGGCGCAGTCGGGCTCCCTGGCCTTCTTGCCGCCCTTCCTTTCGACTATCCCGTTGACGGCCGCTATGAGCATGCCGAACACGAAGAAGCCGCCCGCGGGCAGGATGAAGACCGTCATGGGCACGACCCCGCCGGGGTAGTGCGACGCGAGGTCGAAGCCGTTGAAGCCGCCGAAGACGTTGTCGCCGAAGACCTTCAGCAGGTCGGCTATACCGGCAAGGAAGGTGCCGTTGCCGAGGATCTCTCTTATGGTGCCCATGGCGCACAGGCACAGCGTAAAGCCGATCCCCATGCCCAGCCCGTCGAGGGCGGAGCGCAGCACGGGGTTCTTGCCGGCAAAGGCTTCCGCCCTGCCGAGGATGATGCAGTTGACGACGATGAGCGGCAGGTACACGCCGAGGCTGTCGTCGAGCGCGGGCAGGAAGGCCTTGACGAGCATCTGCACCAGCGTCACGAAGGACGCTATGACGACGATGTACGAGGGGATCCTCACCTTCGGCGAGATGACCTTGCGCAGCGCAGAGATGACGACGTTGGAACACACGAGGACTATCGCGGCGGACAGGCCCATGCCTATGGCGTTGGTCACGCTCGTGGTGACAGCCAGCGTCGGGCAGGTGCCCAGCACCAGCCTTAAGGTCGGGTTCTCTTTGAGGATGCCCTTTGTGAATTCCTGTTTAAGGGTCAGCTTTTCAGCCATCCGCTTCGCCTCCCTTCAGTGCGTCGAACTGAGCGCGCGCCGCGTTGACGGCGGAGGCGACCGCCTTTGAGGTTATGGTCGCGCTGGTTATGGCGACGACGTCGTTTTCGCCCTTGTCGGCGGCGTTCTTGACCACTCCGGCGTTGCCGGTGAGCCCGGTGAACTGCGGCAGGAAGGCCGGGTCGGTCTTCGCCTTTAGCCCGAGGCCGGGCGTGTCGTTTATCTCGGTTATCGTCACTCCCGTGACGGCTCCGTCAAGCCCGAAGCCGGCCATGAGGGTCAGCTTGCCGCCGTAGGAGTTGACCTCGCAGGAAAACACGTAGCCGACGAGCCCGCCGGAGGCGTCGAAGCCCTCGAAACAGGTCACCTTTTCGTCGGAGGTCTGTTTTTCGTCCGAAAAGCTCACGGCTTCGCTCAGCGCCGCCTGCTTGGCGGCGACGGCGTCGGCCTCGGCACGCTGCGCGATGGGCTCCTCGGTCACGGCGTTTGCGCCCGCGAGGACGCCCGCCGCGATAAGGCATATCAGAAGCAGCGACACGACGGGCTTTATCAGCCCGGACGCGCCGGATCTTTCTTTACTCATGCGGCCGCCCCCTTCTTCTTTTTTTCTTTCACGGCGCCGAAGACCCTCGGGTAGAACAGCTTGTCGAGAGACGGGGCGAGTATGTTCATCAGCAGTATCGAATAGCTCACGCCCTCGGGCAGGGAGCCCCAGAGCCGTATCACGGACGTCACTGCGCCGCAGCCGACGGCGAAGACGACCTTCGCCCACTTCACGGTCGGGCTCGTTACGTAGTCCGTCGCCATGAATATCGCGCCGAGCAGCAGACCGCCGCACAGGACCTCGTAAAGCGCGAAATACAGGCTGAAATGCCCCGCGAAGAACATGAAAACAAAGACCGTCCCCACGAAAACGCAGGGTATGAGCGGGCTTATCACGCGGCGGATGACGAGATAGACGCCGCCGACTATGAGCGCCGCGGCGCAGACCTCGCCGAGGCTGCCCTGCCGCGCGCCGAGGAACATTTCCCACAGCCCGGGCAGCGCGTCGGAGGCCTTCATCGCGTCGGCTATGTTCCCCGAAACGCCCAGAGAGGATATCGTGCCCAGCGGGGTGGCGGTCGTGACCGCGACGGGCACGCGCCACGCGAAGGGCATCGGATAGGCGCTCATGGCCTGCGGGAACGAGACGAGAAGGACTATCCTGCCGAAGATGGCGGGGTTCGCGAAATTATGCCCCAGGCCGCCGAAGAACTGCTTGGCGACGATTATCGCGGCGGCGTCGGCTATGAGGAGCTGCCAGACGGGCAGTCCGGACGGCACGTTGAAGGCGATGAGCACGCCCGTGACGGCGGCGGAAAGGTCGCCGAGGCTCATGGGGCGTTTGAGTATCTTTCTGACGGCAAACTCGCTCAGCTCGCAGCCGAGGACGCTGACGGCGATGAGCAGCAGGCTCCTGAAGCCGAACAGCGCGACGGAGACTATCGCCGCGGGGATCATGGCGATGAGAACGTCCCGCATGACGCCGCGGACGGTCGTCGGGCCCTTTACGTGCGGGGAGGAGCTGACTGTGAGCAGTTTTTCGGAATTCATTTCTTCGCCCCCTCCCTTACGAGCGCCTTGCCCAGCCTGAGGTACTGCACCAGCGGTATGCCGGCGGGGCAGGTATAGGCGCAGCAGCCGCACTCCATGCAGTTCATCACGCCGTGGGCGGAAAGCGCGTCCGTCTTTTTGAGCCTGGCCTCGTTCATCAGGTTGGTCGGGACGAGGTTCATCGGGCAGACGGAGTGGCATTTGCCGCAGCGGATGCAGTCGGAGAGCGGCTTTACGAACTCGGACGTGCGCGAGAACGCGAGCAGCGCGTTGTTCTTTTTGAGCAGCGGGCCGTCGGTGTCGACCATCGCGAAGCCCATCATCGGGCCGCCCGCGATGAGCTTGTAGGGCTGCTCGCGGAAGCCTCCGCAGAAGTCGAACAGCTCGCCGACGGAGATGCCTACCGGGGCGCGGACGTTCTTGGGGCTGACGACCGCGTCGCCGGACACGGTCACAGTGCGGCTGACGAGCGGCTTGCCGGTCTTGAGGTACCTCGCCACGAACGCGACGGAGGCGACGTTCATCACCACGCAGCCCACGTCGGCGGGCAGGCCCCCGGCGGGCACTACCCTGCCGGTTGCGGAAAGAACCATCATCTTCTCGGCGCCCTGCGGATAGATCGACCTGAGCGTCATGAGCTTAATGGCGTCGCCCTTATCGTTGTCGTGGTCGGCGACCCGCTTGAGTATCTCTATGGCGTCGGGCTTGTTGTCCTCGACGGCTATGATGATGTTTTTGAAGCCGAGGAACTCCTGCAGCGTGTAAACGCCGCTGAGTATGTCGTAGGAGTTCTCGATGCACTCGCGGTAGTCGGCGGTGATGTACGGCTCGCACTCCGCGGCGTTGACGACGAGCGTGTCGACGTTCTGGGTCGGCTTCCAGTTGAGCTTGACGTAGGTCGGGAAGCCCGCCCCGCCGAGGCCCACGAGCCCGGAGGCGCGCACCGCGGCGATAAGGTCCTCCCTGCTCTCGACCTTCGGCGGCTCGATGCCCTCCCACTGAGCCATCTCGCCGTCGGACTCGATGGTCACTGCGCTGAGGGTGCTGCCGTCGTGGAGCGTCACCGGCGCGACGGAGCTCACGCGCCCCGAAACGGAGGCGTGTATGGGCGTCGCGAGCGGCTTGTCGCTGTCGCCGATGAGCTGGCCGACCTTGACAGTGTCGCCGACCTTGACGGTCGGTACGCAGGGCGAGCCGATGTGCTGGCTCATGGGGATGACGACCTTTTCGGGCACGGGGATACGCACCGTGTCCAGCTCGGCGGTCATTTTGTTGTACGCGACGTGGACGCCGCCCCTGCCGCGCTTGACGGCTCTGAGCACCGCGCCCGGCGCTGTGTTCCGCATTGTTATCACTCTCCGTTCGGGATTCGGCGGCGGCCGCCGCCGTGTTTTCCGATGAGCCGGGTACCGCCCGCAAAAGGCGGGCAATAAACGCAATCTGTGCTATTATCGCATTTTTTTATCGAAAATTCAACAGTTATCTTTCTGCGAGAGCAAAATTATAGCGGATGGCCGATAGGCAATAGGGAGTAGGCATTAGGGAATAGGCAGTAGGGAATAGGAAAAGGTAAATTCTGAATTCTTAATTCCTAACTCCTCATTCCTCATTCCTAATTCCTGTTCCCTCGCGTCATTCCCTACAGAACGGGACGTCAGTTCGACACCGGGTGGTGGGCGGTCGGGGAATACATGTCCAGCGAGAGGCACGCGTAGCCCTGA
>JAILDS010000193.1 GCA_024689165.1 Clostridia bacterium | reverse complement strand
GGATCCGAAATCGCCGCATTGCGTCGTTTTCATGAAAAGGGAGTAGCGGATTTTCTCCTCCCGGGCGATCCCGGGGCTTCTAGAAACAAGCTTCCACGCGCAAGGAAGAAAAATCTCCGCATTGCGTCCGTGTGATCAATCGCGGTTGGGGCACTGCATTCTCCCCGGAAAGCGATTCGAAAGAATCGCTCTCGTTTCTATTAGGTGCGGTGGCGCGGGCACCTGAAGATTGCAGACCGCGCGCATTTCTTTTTCTGCCGAAACAGATACGGGATGCACGAAAAAAAACGACCCGACCGCGGCAAACATGCTCGATCTCATCCGCGACACCCTGAGATTCGACTTTGCCATGACATTCACGAACGCGATCGGACTAGTCTACTCGGTCATGGGCGACAATCTCCAGAACGCGAAGGAGAACATCACCTCTTCTCTCCGCTCGCATGAGAAGCTGGACCAGGCTTACATCGACAAGATCTACGAGACATACGCGAAAATAAAGCAGTAAGTAAAAGAACAGACCGCAGGGGCTGCATACAGTCCGTTTGCTCGGCAAGTCTCTTGCGTGAAACAGCAATGCAACCTATATCACCGGAAACCTTGAACATGGGAATGGATGTGAATTTGCGTGAATAATACCGCTTTCAGAAAGCTGACAATTCTTTCATCGCTTTTTCTCGTGATCTTCGCGATGCTTGCCTCCTGTGCAGGCCTCGGTGTCGGGAGAAAAACCGATCAGGCAAACGATACGGAAAAAACTGCGGACGTCGAAAGTCCGGGCAGGTACAAATGGCCTTCTGAGCTTCTTCCCGGGGGATTCCCGGTCCTTTGTGAGGAAGTCGCGGACGTTACAAGGGACGAAGAAGGTGTTCTGATCATTGCCGTACGTGATCCTTCATGGCGCGAAATGAAGGAATTTGTCAACTCGCTTATCAGCGACGGATGGGGCAGTGTTGAGGCCGGATACGCGGCGATCGTTCGCAACTCCGAAAAGAAGAACGGAGAAAAACAAATGACCGACGCACAGCTTCTTCGCGCTGTCCTTTCGCTTTCGGCTGAGTTTGAAGGCTATACCGATGAAAACCAGAAGTCTTTAAGCTATTACGGGCAGAAAAACGGGAAAAGCGTCCTTTGCGTTCTTGACACATTGCAGCGTGCGAACGAAAACCGGTTCGTCATGTATGTCAATGACCTTCCCGAAGCGAGTTATCAGAGCTTCCCGGAGCCCGGATGCAGAGTAAAGATCGACAACGGATGGACCGCTATGGTCGAGAACGGTCAGCTTTATGTCGGTTACGACTACGATCCATCCGGAAACTGTATGTGGTCCCTGTCGTCCGGAAGCGGCAATCCCGGCGATCTGACGGAAGAATACTTTGAATATTTATCATCTCTCTACGGAAGCAGTGTAACGGCAGAACGCAAAGATGAAGTGCTGACGGTAGCCGGCGGAAGCGACGTTGCCGCCGCGTCTTTCACGCTTCACGGAATGCCGGCCGATCTGTTTTGTATGTACGCGTCCTGGAAGACGAAGGACGGAAGGACCTGGCAGATGACTGTTTCCGCATATTCCTACGACCTTCCGACGGTCCGCTTTGTCGTCGGGAGGATGCTTGAGGATATCGTCTTCGGCCTGCCGGCCGCATGACAAATAGATGGTTAAACCATCAAAAACCCTTGCCCCACATAATCAATCAGCACACCAGTCATCCGCAGAGATAAATCCCTGCGGTTTTTTTATGCCATAAGAGCAATGAAAGGAGCCTCTATGAGAACAAAAAAACCGGGTCCGGGTCAAATAACTGATCCGCAGCTCTTTTTCCGGACGGAGGATATACAAACGGCACACTGTCCTTTCCGTTAAAGACGGCGTTAAACGGTTCGGATCCGGTACCGGTGTCAAAACCGCGCTTTTCGGATTCCGGGCACAGGCGCGGCAGGAGCGGCGGCGGAAAAGGAAAAGAGACCCCGGCAGAAAATGCCGGGGTCATATGTCATGATCGCGTTTTCCGGATCAAAAGGCCGCTGTCAGATCAAAGACCGGATCATTCCATAACAGCGTCTATAAGCTGACAGTATTGATACTTGCCTTCCGTGTATGTATCGAATATACCGACAACGGTCAGCTCTGTTCCTTTAGCGGGGTATTCTTCCGGAAACTTCCGCTCGTCCTTCAATACGAACTCGATGCCCTGCGCACAGCAGGCGGTCGCGTCAGAGATGATACAGGCGAAATAATATCTTCCGTCGCCCTCAGTATAAGCAAAGTCCCCCCTCATTCGGATCCTTTTTCCAAGATAACTGCCGGGTTCTGTCATCATATTGTAGACTTCTGCGTAGACCAGCGTTGAACTGAGCTTTGTCAGATCGACGTCAACAGATCCGGCGTCGACTCGTCCTGTACCGGCCGCTGTCTCTGCCGCCGGCTGCCCGGACGGAGCCTGATCGGCCTGACTTCCGTCGTTCATTCTCTCTTTCAGCACATCACCGACGGATCTGCCCTGACTGCCCGTGCCCGTTCTGCTGTCTGACGCGGAACCGCACCCGGCGATCGCGACGCACAAGACCGCGGCAAGTATAATGCAAATTGCTTTTCTCATCTTAACATACCTCTTTTTTCAAAACCCGTCTGTCACGGAAATCAGGAAGGTTCCCGCTGCATCCGCCGCAACGGTCATTGAGCCGTCCGGGCGCCCCTCCTTACTTAAGTGCGTCTTTGAGAACCGCCAGATTCTTTTCCATGACCGATAGGTACGAAACGCCGTTTTTCACGTCTTTCATCGTTGTCGACTGCATGGAATCCAGTGTAAGGATCGTCTGATCTTTATTTTTCGTGGTATCCTTTATCGTTCTTGCGATCTTGCCGTTGGCACTCTCTATCTGCATGATAGCTTTCAGACCGAGTTCATCGGTCTTGTTTGCAAGGAACATAACGGTCTCAAAGCTTGCCTCGCTCTCGGAGGAACAGCCGGCGAAAGCCGCGTAATAGTCGAGTCCGTAATCGTCGGTAAGATAACGGAACGGGAAACGGTCGCCGAACAGAAGTGTCTTTGTATTTCCGGCGCTTACCGCCTCCCTGTATCGGCCGTCAAGAGCATTCAGCTTTTCAATATACGCGTTTGCGTTTGCGGTATAAGTGTCTTTATGGTCCGGGTCGATCTCACCGAGTTTTCCGGCGATATATCCGCAGAGTTTCGCGGAGTTTTTCAGTGAGAGCCAGACGTGCTCGTCGTATTCCGCTTCTTCTTCTTCTTCTTCATGACCGTGATCTTCTTCTTCATGACCGTCGCCGTGTTCGTGTTCGTCCTCCTGCATACCCTCCCTGACTTCTTCCTCCTTTACGTCGTCTCCGAGCGCTTCGAGAAGGTTGATAACGACCGTGTCCTTGTTTGTCGCTTCTTTAAGAACGTCATTCACCCATTCGTCGGACTCGCCTCCGACGTGGATGAACATATCGCAGGTCGAGATCCTGATGATGTCGTCAGCCGTGGGCTGGTAGCTGTGAAGGTCGACGCCGTTGTCGAGAAGCATCGTAACGTCCGCCTGACCGGCGTTACCCCCGAGGATCTGTACGACCCAGTCATATTCGGGGAAGATCGTGGTGACGATGCTGAGCTTGTCGCCGTTTGATGTATTGGAAGTGGCGCAGCCTGTCATGACGCTTGCAAGCATCATCAGGCAGAGAGTGATTGCAATTATTTTTTTCATAAAAAACAGCCTCCGAAATTAAAACAAGAATTTGAAAATGGGCATAAAAATACAAGGGATACGGCATTGCCGATAAAGTCCGCCCCTAAAAAGGGCAGACCTCTCCCCTGTCTTATCCTGTTTTAATCCAGAAGCTTGACTTTTAATGAAACGGGCGTTTCTTTGTGCAGAGACGCGTCAAATACCGTATTGAAATAAGCGGCAAAACAGCCCGACGCGGCTATAGAGGCACATACAGCAAGCGCCGCGGAGAGCGTTTTCAGAGTATTCTGACAGACCGCGACGGCCGCACAGATGGGGCAGCCCTCGCCGGTACAGTCGTGATCGGCTTCATGTACGACGATGATCAGGGCGGCTGCCACCGCGGCAAGGATAAGAGCAGCAAGAAAAACAGCTGCCGAACGTTTTCTGACTGTAATGATGATCACCGCCTTTCGTACAGATCAGTGCAATTCCATTGAAACGCCGGGGACGGACGGGTAGATTTCTTTTTGAATATTTCATATTATACTGCAACATCACCTGTTTTTCAAGACGGTCCGCTAAAAAGATACGGCGAAGTACGGGTTTTTCCCAAAAAAATGACGGTTACATAAAAGTGCTACTTGATTTATTTCCCGGAATCCGTATAATTGATTACGGAACATGAAAGGCGGTGAGTCACAATGATCATAAACACGGGGCAGAGAACGGACATTCCGGCGTTTTACGCGGACTGGTTTGCAAACAGACTGCGGGAGGGCTTTGTCTGCGTGCGCAATCCGTATTATCCGGAGCAGGTCAGCCGCTACCGCCTCGACCCTTCGGTCGTTGACTGCATCGGCTTCTGCACCAAGGATCCCGCCCCGATGTTCAAATATACGGATCTGCTGAAAGACTACGGGCAGTACTGGTTCGTCACGGTCACGCCGTACGGACGCGACATAGAGCCGAACGTGAAGGACAAGCACGAACTGCTCGGGGATTTCAAAAAGCTGTCGGGCATCGTCGGCGTAAATTCGACGGGCTGGCGATACGATCCGATCTTCATTTCCGGCAAATATTCCGTGGAGTACCACCTTCGCGCATTTGAGAAGATGGCTGCGGCGCTTGACGGCTGCACAAAGACCGCCGTCATCAGCTTCATCGACCTGTATCCGAAAGTCAGGCGCAACTTCCCGGAGGCACGGGAGGTCACAAAGGAAGAGCGGCTAACGCTCGGCCGTGAAATGGTGAAGATCGCAGCAGCGCACGGTATGACCCTCAAGCCCTGCGCCGAGGGAGACGATCTCTCACAGTTCGGCGCCGACTGCGGCGGCTGTATGCGGATCGGCGACTACGAAAAGGCGATAGGCAAGCGCCTCCTCGCCCCGAAAAAGAAGGGCGCAAGAGCCGGGTGCGCATGCTATCTTTCCTGCGATATCGGCGCGTACAACACCTGCCTGCACTTGTGCAAGTACTGCTATGCGAACGCCGAACCGTCCGTCGTTTTGGCGCAGAGCCGCCTGCACGATCCGGGCTCTCCTTTTCTGATCGGCGGTTATAAGGAAGGCGACGTGATAAACGACGTGCCGCAGGAATCCTGGACCGACGGGCAGGAATCTCTGTTTTTTGAATGAAGGTGAACCGGTGACACACGAAGAAAAAAGAACATACCTGATAAAAGCGCTCCTGTCCGAACAGCCCCGGTACGGGAATATCGAAATACCGGCTGACGAAAAAGGACAAAAAGACCTGTTGCGCTCACTGATGAACGTCCGCCTTCCCGCACCGCTCTCCGACGAGTATATCGGGATCGAGAGCGACTACCTGAAAGAGGAAACGGCGGCGAAAGGGATCACCCGCCTCGACGGTCTTTCGCCCGCGGAGGACGGCATATATCTCTGGCAGGGCGACATCACGACACTTGAATGCGACGCGATCGTAAACGCCGCAAATTCGCAGCTGCTCGGCTGCTTTCAGCCGCTTCACAACTGCGTCGACAACTGCATCCATACCTACGCCGGCCTGCGGCTCCGCAACGCCTGCGCCGGGATCATGCAGAAGCAGGGACATGTGGAGCCGGCGGGGCGTGCGAAGATCACGCCGGCGTATGACCTGCCCTGTAAATACGTAATTCACACCGTCGGACCGATCGTAAACGGCAGACTGACGGCAAGACACGAAGAACTGCTCGCGTCATGCTACCGCTCCTGCCTGGCGCTTGCGGAGGAAAACGGGCTCGGCAGTATCGCGTTCTGCTGTATCTCCACCGGTGTTTTCGGCTTCCCGCAGCGGCGGGCGGCAGAGATCGCGGTGCAGACGGTACGCGATCACAGGGCAGATACAAAAAGCAGAACAGAGGTGATATTCAATGTATGGAAGGACGAGGATCTCGAGATCTACCGGAAGCTTCTCGGATAATATCAGGAAGCTGAAAAATGCGCTGGCCGACTGCGACGCGGTCGTGATCGGCGCGGGCGCGGGGCTTTCCACCTCGGCAGGTTTCGTCTACGACGGTGAACGGTTTGAAAGATACTTCTCGGATTTCAGGGAGAAATACGGCTTTACCGATATGTATTCGGGCGGGTTCTACCCGTATAAAACGCCGGAGGAAATGTGGGCGTACTGGTCGAGATTCATTTTCGTCAACCGCTATACCGACGCGCCGAAGCCGGTCTATAATGAACTGTTCGATCTGGTGAAAGACAAAGATTATTTCGTCATCACCACGAACGTCGATCACTGCTTCCGGAAGGCGGGCTTCGATAAAAAGCGCCTGTTCTGCACGCAGGGCGACTACGGCCTGTTTCAGTGCAGCAGGCCCTGCCATGAGAAGACCTACGGCAATGCGGAGACTGTTAGGGCAATGGTTGAGGCCCAGGGTCTTGTGATCGCGGAGGATGGAACGCTGACCGTTCCGGACGGCGTGAAACCGAAGATGACGGTGCCCGGCGAGCTGGTGCCGCATTGTCCGGTCTGCGGCGAGCCGATGACGATGAACCTGCGCTCCGACGAAAAATTCGTCGAGGACGATGGCTGGCACGAGGCGGCGGAAAGATATGAGAACTTCCTGCGCACCCGCGGCGGAAAGGTTCTGTTCCTTGAACTGGGCGTCGGATACAACACCCCGGTCATCATCAAATACCCGTTCTGGCGTATGACAGCGAAAAAACCGGACGCGACCTACGCCTGTATCAATTACGGAGAGGCGTTCACACCCGAAGAGATAGCCGGCCGCTCGATCTGCATCGACGGGGATATCGGGGAAGCGATAAAAAAACTGACATGATAGAGACCGCCCGGGATCATTGCCGGGCTTCCGAATAAAACATCCCCTGAGGCGCTTTGCGGCCTCTCAGGGGATGTTTTCATGACGGATGCAAACTCATACCGCCGCACCGCGAAAACGCGTCAGAAGGCCCCGCAGGGGCCGTGGGTCGCATCCTTCGCTGATAGCGGCCCGGCAGCTCCCGGCCCCCGGCCGGCGGCTCCGTTCTGATCTCAATAGTAATCCACTCTTTTTGAATCATCGTA
The DNA here is from genome assembly GCA_024689165.1 of Clostridia bacterium. Classification (GTDB taxonomy): domain Bacteria; phylum Bacillota; class Clostridia; order Oscillospirales; family Acutalibacteraceae; genus JAILDS01. The sequence goes on along the minus strand of JAILDS010000193.1, from coordinate 8,902 downwards.
CACCGGCGGGTAGATGATCTCCGCGGGGTCGATGCCGGCTAGGCGGCAGACGGCCTCGTGCGAGCGGACCGTCAGGTCGCGGCGGCGTTCGGCAAAGGGCAGGGAGGCGTCGGGCCGCAGCGGCTCGCCGATGCTCAGCGTGAACGTCGCGGTCTGTCTGAAGATCCTCCCCCGTATGAACCCCGGCTTTCTGTAGGAGAATGCCATCGGCAGGACCGGCAGGCCCCACCTGCACGCAAAGTGCGCGGCGCCTGGCTTGAACGGCCGGACCGGCCGGTAGAACTCCCACATGCTGCCTTCGCTGTATATATGCAGCCATCCGCCGCGGAGCAGCTCCTCCGTCTGCTTCGTCATCGCCGCCGTCGCGTGGACGTCGCCTTCCGGCAGCGGGATACCGCCCACGAGGCGGATCAGCTTTGCGTTCTCTCCGCGGACGTTCTTCGCCCACACGAGGACGTTCGTCTTCCGCGGAAACGCGGCCCGCATCACCGAAAGATAGTCCCACAGGTGCACGTGATTGCTCACCGAGATCACGCCGCGACGGAACTCTTCGCGGTGCGCGCGGATGTTCTCCCTTCCCTTTATGCGAAGGCCGAGACGGATCCGGAGGACGGGGAAGACGATGAGGAAGATCACAGCCCGGATCAGCGCCTGACGGATGCGCATCGAGGGAGAGCGGTCGACATAGGGGTAATCCCTGTCGAAGACCGTCCCGTCGTCCTTCTTCACGACAAGATAATGAGCGCCCGTGTCTTCCGGATACGGGTATTTCTTTGCCATCGGATCAAACATCGGAAAACTCTCTCATATCAACCGGATTCTTTCGGACGTCCTCGCGCGTTTCCGCGGCACCGACGGTCCGGCGGTTCACTTCGCAACAGTGTAATCTATTCTGATATTGACTTCTTTTTCGGTCGTCAGGCTGAAAGGCGCGGCCGTAGCGCTCAGATCGGGGGACTCGCCTAACGAGTTGTATCCGCTGATCGAACCGATCTTCATACCGTCGAGCGTCTGGCGCTTTGTACCGGTGAGGTTAAGGCGCAGAACGTCTTTTCCAATCTTTTCCTCGTCGTAATCTGCCGTGAATGTCCCTTCTTCGTGCAATGTATAATCGCCCGAAAGCGCGGTCTCGAACGTTCCGCCTCCGCTGCCGTCCCTGTATTTTGCGATGAAGCCGGATACCGACTGAACTTCCTTGGACAGGGCAATGTCAAATGAATAAGTTCCGCTCCCGGTACGATTTGTAAGGTCGATATTCCCCTCGAGTACGATGCCGTTTGCGTCGATCCTGAAATTGCCGTTCACATCCGGGGTTATACGTGAGATCGCCTTTTTTATCGCGGCTGTTACCCCGTCGTCGAAGTACATGTCACATAAGACCCTTCCGTTGACGGTCCGGCCGTTGGTCAGGGTCATCGGGATCTCGCAGTAGTCGTACCCCACGGCGTATGAGGTAACAGCGAAGAATGTTTTTAAATCCAGCCCGGCGGCTTTCACGCGGATCCCCGCTTTGATCAGACCGTTTTCCTCAAGATCGTCCAGCAGCAGTTCTATTGCTGTTTTTTTGTCGTTTTGCGCGGCATGTGTTACCCACCAGTTTATCACGTCGCCGTAGTTGAATCCATCTGTGGAATTTGTGAGTTTGGTTTCATCCACGTACTGAGAAACGAATCTGCGGACGTTGACAAGGCGTTCCAGACGTGCGGTGAGATCATAGTCGCCGGCGGATTCCTCACGGAAAAACTTCCGAGCGTCGGAGTTCGACGAAGACAGCGCGCCGTTCGTCAGCGACATCATCGTTTCTATGCACGCACGCTCGTCCGACTTGATCCGCTCGGCGGTCTTCTCCTGCTGAAGTCGAAGCTCGAAGTATTCCATAAGACCGTCCTCGGCGCGTTTTTCGAAAATATCGCGATACTTTTCGGGCAGTTCACCGTATGTTTCGTAAGGCCAGCCGTATTTTTCGCAGATCTCTCCTATCTTGTCGAGATTGTAGAAGCGTCCCACGCCTTTGGCCATCGTAAAGCCGCTGGAGGTGTTCAGATAGGTAAGGAACGATTCGCGGTTGCCCGCGATGACCTCGTTGCCCCAGATGTCCTCCGCGCCGTTTTTGTATATCTGATAAAGCTCCTCTATCTGATTCGATTTCCAGTTGGTGAACTCCTCGTTGACCTTTGCGCCGAGGTACGCCACGGCGTTCGTCGTGAACTCGACGGCGGGATGGACGCTCTTCATGACGCCCCCGAGCTCCTTCATGGCCTCCTTCATGTCGCCGCCCGCCATATATCCGGCCATTCTGGCGATACCGCTCGAGCTGGAGAGAAGAGTCGACGCCGTGCTCCCGGCATATTCGCTTCCGAGGACTTTGTCGAGACGGTCGGAAAACTCCAGTTCATCCCAGCAGTTCATGAGGGCGCTGTTTACCGCGTCTTCAAGGCCGTTCACGGCTGCGTCGCCGTCACCGTCGTAGAAGCCTCTTGTCAGCGCGGTCACGTAATTCGTGCCCGTTTCGATATAACCGGCGGTGTCTCCGGTAAAACTTCCGCCGAGGAAGTTCACCGTGCTTTGTATGAGATCGGCTGCCGCCTCTTTTGTCAGCCCCATCGCTTCGACCTTGGCTCGCACGTAGGGTTCGAGCTCCGCGGCGACCTGTCCCCGTCTGCCGCGCTCGACGGCAAGTTTTGTGCTGTAGCTGTCGAGAAACGCCTCGATCTGCTCTTCCTTTGTGAGTTTTGCGCCTCCCCAGGGCGAAAAGTGGGGCAGGTCTATCGTCATCGTACCGGCATCGAGGTCATAACTGTCCGGGAAGAGATAGCGGTATTCTTTGTTTTCCTCGTCGTAATAAACGAAGACGTAACCGCCCAGGTCTTTTTTGCCGATCTTTCCGGGCATGGAAACGGTAAGCAGGACGTCTCCGCTGAGCGGCAGGCCGTCGTAGCCTTCGCTTCCGACGTCGTACCATTTTCCGACCGTATCGAACCTGTCTTTGTCAAGGCCGTCCGGCGCTTTTGTCTCTTTGACGGTCACCTCGGACTGCAGGTCCGGATTGAGTGTCCTGACTTCGGCCGTCTGTTTTTTGTTTACGCCGATTATCCCGCATGAACAGACCGACATTAAGACCGCCGCAGCAAGAGCGGCGCATATATACGTTTTTGTTATCTTCATTCTGTTTCTCCTGTTCCGCGGTCCCGGGCGCGGTCTTTTCGAACCCTGTTTGAATATGCCGCCGGCGTTGTTGCTCCGTTGCTTTCGCATGCGAAAACCAATGATTATTATACTATGAAATAACCGGTTTTTCAAGGTCAAAAGTCAACAGTCCGGATGTATTTACAAATATTATTACGGTTGCGTCCGCTCTGTGCCGCGCAATGTTTCTCCTGCCGGTGTCAGGGCGGAAGTCAGCGCAGTAAAATCTCTTGACAACACTTAAAAAATGTGATAATATAACCGGGAAATCATTCCGGCAGAATTATTGTTCCGGAAATGATCTGATTACGAGTGGAGGGCCACCATGTTTTGTAGGTATTGCGGCGCTCAGATCCCCGATAACGCGACATTTTGTTCGAACTGCGGTGCAAGTCTCGCGCAGGGGGCAGGGGCTCCGAACGCGGGATCTTATGCTCCTCCGCCCCCGCCTCCGCAGTCTGCTTACGGGCAGACATATGCCGCCCCGCAGTATGCTCAGGGGGCCGTTCCGGTGTACGTCGTGAACAACCGGCCGGCGGGAAGGCTTTCGACGTCGCGAGGGTTCTGGAAGCTCTTACTGCTTTCGATAGTCACCTTAGGCATCTATACGATCGTCTTTTATTCGTCGATCTCGAACGATATCAATATCATCGCGTCGAGGTATGACGGGAAGAAGACGATGCATTACTGCCTCGTGTTCTTTATTTTCAGCTGGCTGACGCTGGGGATCGTGCCGTTAGTGTGGACCGCGAAGCTGTCGTCAAGGATCGGGAACGAGCTTTACCGCAGACAGATAAACTATCCGTTTGGCGGATGGACCTTCTGGGTGTTCGATGTCCTGCTTTGCTTCACCCTCGTTTTCCCGATGATCTATATCCACAGGCTGGCCGTCGCGATGAACAGACTCAGCGCGGATTACAACATGAAAGGGTGACGGACAAATCACTGCCGGGATACGTCACATACGGAGGAAAGACCGGCTGGACCCGCGTATTCCACTGGAAGTGATACAGCGAAGGCGCGGCGGGCAGCCGCCGGAGATATAAAAGACCCGGAAAAGGAGAAAAAAGTCATGGAAGAACTGATCTTTGATCTTTCGGCAAAGGGCGGAAGATTCAAGCCGCTCAACGCGACGAACGGCGGGCCCTGCGCGAAGAGGCACGCAAACGACCAGTACAGGACGAATTTTGACGATTACAGGGCGATGAGGATGCCCTACGCGCGAAACCACGATTCGGCGAGCATCGGCGTGTACGGCGGGCCGTATTCTCACGACATCTCGTGCATCTTCCCGAACTTCGACGCCGACCCGTCGCTCCCGGAGTCGTACGACTTCGAGTGCACCGACGAGTCGCTGCTCGTGACCGTCGATGCCGGAACGCAGCCCTTCTTCCGGCTGGGTCAGACCATCGAGCATCAGATAAAGAAGCATCACATCTGGCCGCCGAAGGATTTTATGAAGTGGGCGGTGATATGCGAGCATATCATCCGGCACTACAACGAGGGCTGGGCGAACGGATTCCGTCTGGGGATCGAGTACTGGGAGATCTGGAACGAGCCCGACCTCGACAGGGAGGGGGATAAGTATCCCCGGACCTGGGGCGGCACGAAGGCGCAGTTCTTCGATCTGTACGAGACGGCCGCGAAGCACCTCAAGGGCTGCTTCCCCGGCCTTAAGATAGGCGGGCCGGCGAGCTGCGGGCGGACCGAGTGGTGCGAGGATTTCCTTCGCGAGATGAAGCGCAGGAACGTTCCGATAGACTTCTTCTCGTGGCATATCTATTCGAAGCACCCCGAGTCGGTGGCGAAGCGGACCGCTGTGTTCCGCGAGCTGATCGACCGCTGCGGGTACCCGGAGGCGGAGAGCATACTCAACGAGTGGAACTACGTCAGGGGCTGGACGGAGGATTTCGTATACAGCCTGAAGGCGATACACGGGATCAAGGGCGCGGCGTTCACGGCGTCGGTCATCTGCCTCGCGCAGGACTGCCCCGTCGACATGCTGATGTACTACGACACGCGGCCCTCGGCCTTCAACGGCGCGTTCGACTTCTACACCTACGGGAAGCTCAAAGGCTACTGGCCGCTTTACTGGTACGGGCGTTTCTACGACGCCGAACACGAGATAAAGGCGGTCAGCTGCCCGCCGAACGTATATGCGCTGTGCGGTGAGGACGCGGGCGGAAAGCTCATGATGATGGTCTCGCATTACAACGAGGACGACGGCGCCGAAGGAGCGGTAGTGCATGTCGATCCCGGAAAGACCGGCGGAAGATACGAGATCTTCGCCGCCGACAGCACGCACGACGGCGAGTGCACCGGCACAGGCGAGGACATCGTCCTGCGCATGGAGCGCAACAGCATATTCTTCATAAGGGAGGTCTGAACCTCCCTGAAACGGCGAAAAGGCCCCGCGGCGCGGGGCCTTTTCGCCGTGCGGGACGGAGTCCCGGCTGTTATGTCAGAGTTCTGCCGAATAATTGCCCGCGAAGGAGTAGATGACGGTCAGCGCCCTGTCCTGGGCGAAACGGTTCGCGGTGCAGCATCTGTCGCGCGGGGCGTTGATCGCGAGGTATCCCGACTTTGAGATCGGGACCATTGCGGTCTCAGCGCCGACGTAGTGATAGAAGTCCACGTCCCCTCCGTTGAGGCCGTGGTGGGCCACCTGGACGATGTCCGACTTCAGCAGATCTGTCTCCCCCGCCTCGCGCAGACGCCTGACGAGCGCCGAAAGTCCCGCTCTGTAGGCGTCGCCGGTGAACATGGCCTTCTTCCGCCTCCCCTCTGCCGACAGGATCATCGACAGCTCGTTCGGGTCGTACGGGTCAGGGACGTCGCGCCACGTCGCGAGGATACGGAATGTCAGGTCGCCGAAACCCAAGACGTCGCCGGCCGCCGGCTCGACGTACTCTGCGCCAAGCTTCCCGGGGAGCGAACGGAGGATGCCGAGATCGGACACGCATACCCTGAAGGTCTCAGGGACGCTGAAGATCAGCTTCCCGACTTTAATGCGCTCCGTGTGCGGTCCCGACTCCGCCAGCCGCTGCAGCGCGCGGTAGTGGTCGGCGTGCGGATGGGTGATGAACCAGTATTTTACGGTCACGGCGTCATGCCCGCAGTCCTCCCGCATCAGCCGGTACAGCTCGTCGATGTCGGAGAGCTCCTGTCCGCCGTCGATCACGGCATATTCGTGCGCTTCGTTCACGATGAGATACGACATTCCCGCCGCCTGCCAGCGGAATTCGCCGTCGTATTCGGATGCCTTCGTTCTGACCTGTATAAGTCTGCTCATTTATTTATCCCCCTGTCTGTCCCCGGTTTGCTGAAGATATCTGCAGTTCAGGATCTTCTCGAGGAGCGAGTTAACGGTGTAGAAATAGTGGTTCGACGACTCGTATCCGACCGTCGGGTCTGACGCGGCGAGCGTCATGAGCCTCCGCGCGAGCTCCTCCTCGCGGGAGATGATCCCGGCGTCGAGCACTCCTTCGCGGTCGCGCCTCCTCACGAAAACGCACTGGTCGTACACCGATTCGAAGTGTATCGCGCACACCTCCGCCCAGCGGAGAGTGCGGAGGAGGTTTTCGTCGGTGCCGGCGGCGCTCCGCGCGGCCTCGCGCAACTCGGCGACGCCCCGCGCCCAGCCGGTATACAGCTTCTTCAGCTGACCGGTGAACACGTCCTCGGGGTATATGGAGCGCCACTTCTCAAGATCGTCGTAGGGATAGCCGACCATCGTCGCGCGGCGGCCCGTCTTTCCGGCGAAGAGCAGGTTCGACGGCCCCGCGTGCTGCGGCGCGAAATATGCGACGCCCACGTGGAAGGGGTATTCGTCGAAGGCCGAGCTGAGCGTCGAAAAGGCATGCGCCAGCGTCCGGGCGTCGGCCGTCGGGAACATCTGCCCGCACACCTCCTCGAACGTCGGCGTGCGGCCGCCGTAGAAACACTGCGCGAGGCGCAGGGAGGGCGACGGGAACCCGCCCAGCGTCCATCCCAGCATGAGACCCCGGACGTCGGCGCAGGCCGTTATCTTCGACATATGGCGGTATATCTTTTCGAACGCGGGCACGCACGGCACGGCGGCCATCTCCCACGTGCACCCGAGCTGGAGCTTCGCGTAAGCCGCGTGGCCGCGCTCGCGCGCCGTCCTCCATACGGCTTTCGCGTAGTCGCCGGGGCCCTCGACGGATATCGAGTAATCGACGACAGACGTCTCCGTACCGCCCACGGTCTTCTTCACTTTCTCCTCGCTCACCGACATCAGCGCGGCGCCCGGCGGAAGGAGGTCCGCGACGTCCCCGTTCATATTCTCCTGTCTGCCGTACCAGCCCCAGTTCCAGGCGATGAACCGGACGCCGGGGTCGGCGCTCCGCGCTCCTTCGTACAGGGCGGTGTTCACGTCGGCTATGACCCCGGCCGGACTCCTTGCGGCGCAGCGCGGGCAGGTGCACGTGCCTGGCGTCGAGTGGCTGTAGCAGTTCGTCAGGTTCTCTGACGCCGTGATGGTTATAAACCCGCCGAGGCCCGGGACTTCGGAGCACAGAGTGCGCGCGCCGTCCCGCAGGTATTCGCGCACGGCCGGCACCGACACGCACAGACACGACTCCTTCCCCCGTGTGTGCCCCTTCAGTCCGGCGCGTGAAGGGGAGGCGAAGAAGCTCTCCGGCATCGAGCGGGGCTCATTGAGGTAGAGAAAGAGCCGCAGACCGTATTTCCTGAGCTTCCGGACGAGATATCGCATGCCGTCGAGGCGCGCGCCGTGACCTTCCGACAGCTCAGGGTCGAACGGGCAGGGAACGAGCCTGTAGAGGACGGGCTGGGTCCATATGCCGGTGATTCCGAGGCTCCGGCAGGCAGAAAGGAGGCTGTCGGGGAATGAGGCGTCGATGAGCCCGCGGTCGGCGAACGTGTCGCCGTACAGTGCGCAGTACGAGTATACTATCCGCTCCTCGAAGCGGTCATCTCTCTCATCCGCCGGAGCTCCGCAGCGCACGGCGAACGCCGGAGCGAAATCGAAGGGGCGCGCCGGCCTCTCCGGCAGCGCGGCCCGGGCTTCGAGAACGGTCTTGCGGATCTGCGCCGTTCTCCTTTTTCCGTCGGGCGTCAGCGGCTCCGGACGGAGGGGAGCCGTGCGCGGCTTTTTCCCGCCGAGCTTGACCGAGAGGAAGTCGTCCTCCTTCAGGACGTACGCGAGCCACCCGGTGTCCCGGCCGAGGAGGAGGGCCAGCTGTTCGTATGTGAGCAGGTGCCAGTTCGCCCTGATGAGCGTTATGTAGCCCTTCGTGACCCAGTCCGGGTCTGTGTCGGGAGGCACCGGCAGGCCCATCGCGCCGGCGGTCTCAAGGATGTCGCCGGCGGTGCAGCCCAGCACCGATGCCATCACCTCGGGACTCACCATCCCCCAGTTGCGGAAGATGAAGCATTGAGCGCGTGTGGGAAAATGCGGGAAGCACAGGGCTTCACGCGTATCTTCCGGAGGCAGTTCGAATGTCATGACCGGTCTCCTCCCGGATTTTTTTTTTTCAGGATCAGCGCGGCGCTGAAGGTTCTTGTTATAGTATAACGCGACATCCGCCTTTTGTCAACCGGTATCCGCGATTTCCGTAAAATGCGAAGAAGCTTTTATATTTTGACAATCCGGTCGAAACATGTTATAATAATGTTGCCGCTTATCTGACCGCGCAGGCGGCGCAGGCGGCGCAGGCGGCGCAGGCGGCGC
>JAILDS010000207.1 GCA_024689165.1 Clostridia bacterium | reverse complement strand
ATCCTTCATACTTGACTTTGGGGTGTTTCAATGCTGAAATTATCGTTTGACGAAAAGGGTATAACTCTCCTGTCGGGCTTCGGCCACAGGGTGCGCTTCGACGTCGGCGCGGTGTGCATGACCGTGGGCGTCGGCAAGGCGAAATACAAGATGGATCGCGGCTCCTTCGAGTTCTCTGAAAAGAAGCTGTCCGAAACGCGGCTGCGCCCCGGCGCGCCCGAACCGGACGGCGACGCGGTGGTCGTGCCGCTGTACGACGCAAACGAGGACCGGTATCTGACCGCGCGCCTGAGCGTCTGCGGCGACAGGCTCGACGTCGATTTCACCGTCTCTCCGGCTCACCCGGAGCTCAACCGCATGGAGCTGAGGCTCCCCGCCTTCGAGGGCGACAGGGTCTACGGCTGCGGAGAGATATTCCCGTACCTCGACCTGCGGGGGCGCAAGGTGAAGGTCTGGGTCGCGGAGCACAATTCCTCCGCCGCCATCGGCAGGAAGCTCCTGCGCGAGAAGCTGTTCGGCAAAAAGCCCGGCTACCGCGAGAAATTCGAGCTTTACGAGACTTATTACGCCCAGCCGACCTTCGTGTCCTCCCGGCGGTATTTCTTCCACTCCGACGCGCAGAGCTACTGCGAGTTCGACTTTTCGCAGAGCCGCGTCCACGTGCTGAGGTTCCGGCAGATCGCCGGCGTCCACGTGGGCTTCGCGCCGGATTTCGAGACCCTGTCCGGCACGCTTTCGGCTCTCCTGGGCCGCCAGCCCGTCCTGCCGGAATGGGCGAACGACGGCGTCATCCTCGGCGTGCAGGGCGGCACGGACGCGATGCTCGCCAAGCTCGCCGCCGCCAGGGCGCACGACACGCCCGTCGCCGCGGTATGGTGCCAGGACTGGGAGGGCAGGCGTATCACCGCCTTCGGCAGCCAGCTCATGTGGAACTGGGAATACGACCCGGAGCTCTACGACCACCTCGGGGCGGTCATCTCCTACCTGCATGAGAACGGGATCCGCTTCATGGGCTACGTCAACCCCTTCCTCGCCATAGAGGGCAGACTCTACGAGGAGGCGTCCGCGAAGGGCTACTGCGTCAAAAACAAGGCCGGGGAGGACTATCTCGTGACGATAACCACCTTCCCCGCCGCGATGGTCGACCTGACCAACCCCGACGCGTACGAATGGCTCAAGAACGTCATCAAAACAAATATGATCGGCCTCGGGCTCGACGGCTGGATGGCGGATTTCGGCGAATACCTGCCGACCGACAGCGTTTTGTTCAGCGGCGAGGAAGCAGAGCTCGTCCACTGCACCTGGCCTGCGCGCTGGGCGAAGCTCAACCGAGAGGCCGTCGCCGAAGCGGGCAGGGAGGGCGACGTGTTCTTCTTCACCCGCGCCGGGCACACAGGCACGGTGAAATACTCCACGATGATGTGGAACGGCGACCAGCACACCGACTTTTCGGCCGATTTCGGCATCGGCTCCGTCATACCCGCCACGCTGAACCTCGCAATGTCCGGATTCGGGCTGACGCACTCCGACCTCGGCGGCTACACGACCTTCCCGCCGATGCAAAGGAACGAGGAGCTGTTCTTCCGCTGGTGCGAGCTGTCGGCGTTCTCGCCCCTGATGCGCTCGCACGAGGGCAACCGCCCTGCGGAAAACGTGCAGTTCGACCGCAGCGAAAAAACGCTCGACCACCACGCGAGATACTCGAAGATCCACAAGGCTCTCGCGCCGTACATAAACGCGGCTATAAGGCAGTGCGCCGAAAAAGGCACGCCCGTCATGCGCCCGCTGTTCTACCACTACGACGAATACGCCGCCTACAACACGGACGACGAATACCTGCTCGGCAGGGATATACTCGTCGCGCCGATAATCTCCGAGGGCGTGTCCGGCAGGCTCGTCTGGCTGCCTGAGGACGAGTGGACGAACGTGCTGACCGGCGAAAGGATCGCCCCCGGCCCCCACCATATAAAAGCCGGCCTCGACGAGATACCCGTCTTCGTCCGCACCGGGTCGGAGATCGAAAGCGTCCTCGTCGAGGAGATGAAAAGGGAGTCGGCCGACAGCTGACAGCCGTCAGCCATCAGCAGATAGCCGATAGCGGATAGCAGATAGCAAAAGGGCGCTGCGCGCGGCAATTTATAATAGCTGTTAGCCGTCAGCTGTCAGTAAAAATCCGGGGTCCCCGCGAAGATTTGCGAAGCAAAGGTTCGTGGGGAGAGGAGGAGCAACGAAGCTCAGCGAGCTTTTGGAGCTTGCGACAAAATGAGCAAAGCGAAGTTTGCGACGACGAAGGGCCTGCGGCGCATTATAATCAACTCGCGAAGCGAGTTCCTTATAAGGCTATCGGCTATCGGCTATCCGCTATCCGCTCAAATTCACTTCATACTTGACCGGGAGGTTCGCCATGACATACGGCATCAAAATGAAAGACAAGATCGGCTACGCCCTGGGCGACGCCGCCGGACTGATGACCTTCGGGCTCGTCGGCTCGTTCCTGCAGCTGTTCTACACCAACGTGCTCTACATCGACCCGGGCAAGGTGACGGTGCTG
>JAILDS010000187.1 GCA_024689165.1 Clostridia bacterium | reverse complement strand
TCGTCCCACACCTTTTCGGAGAGGGGGCCGTTCTCGGCGAACGCCACGGACGCGGCGGGAAGGAGCAGCGCGAGGCTCAGCAGGAGAACCAGCGCGGTTTTGAGCGTGTTTTTCATGTATATCTTCCTTTCAATAATAATGTGCCTTGAAGGGAGTAGGGGGTAGGGAATAGGGAGTAGTAATTAGGAATGAGGAATGAGGAATAAGGGGTCAGATCCTATTCCCTGCTGCCTATTGCCTATTCCCTATACCCTATTGCCTATACCCTCGCTTCAGTACGTAACTATCCTGTCCTCGCCGCCGGTGAGCTCCACGACGGTCCTGTTGGGCACGCACACGGCGCGGTCGCCGGCTCTCGAAAGCCTGCCGGTCCTTACGCAGGTCTTGTCCGGGCAGTCCGAATCCGCGACCCGCACGGCGCCGTTTTCCGAAACGACGGTGACGTGACCGTCTTCATATATAACGCCGGAGGCCGAGTCGAGCCGGACCCTGGCCGCCTCCGCGCCGTCAACGGTGACGACGGCGTACACTGCGCCGGGCGCGAACAAACGCGCCGCGATGAGGCCGAGGGCTGTGAGCAGCACCGCCGCGGCGATAACGACGTCGGCGCGCTTTACCCCCGCCGTGCCGCTACGCGAGCCTTTCAACGGTATATTCCTTCCCTTCGGCAAGCTCGAAAACGTCGTACAGCCCGTCCGTGAGAAGGATCCTTCCGTCCTCCGTGACGAACATCGCCTCGAGCTCGTAGGCTTCGAGCAGGCTCCCGACGGCGTCGGGGCCCATGATGAAGAACGCGGTCGAAAAAGCGTCCGCGTACAGACCCGAGATGCGGCTGACGACGGTGACCGCCCTGAGCCCGCTGTCTGCGGGCCGTCCCGTCGACGGATCCATTATGTGATGGTAGCGTTTGCCGTCGAGCTCGAAATACTTTTCATAGCTGCCGGAGGTAGAAACGTAACACGCGCCGCTCTTGTCGCCCACGGTGAGCGAAAGGGTCCCTATAAGGTCGTTCGCGGAGCCCTCCGGGTCCCGAACGCCCACCGGCCACGCGCCGGAGCCTTTGGTATTGCGCCCGTAGAGCAGTATGGAGCCTCCGACGTCGACGACCGCGCTCGACGAGGTGCGCGCGAGGACGTCGTAGGCGGCGTCGCAGGCGGCGCCCTTGCCGACGGCGCCGAGGTCGACGAGCTGGCCCTCGCCCTTCATGACGAGCCCTCTTTCCGCGTCGAGCGTGAGCTGCGTGAAATCGACGAACGAGAGGGCATCGGCGATCTCTTCGTCGGACGGGACGCGGGGCGTCTCGCTCTCAACGTCCCAGAGCTTCGTCAGCGTGCCCGTGGTGACGTCGAGCGCGCCGCCCGTCGCCGCGCAGATACGGACTATGCCCAGCATGAACTCGATGAAGTCCTCGTTGGCCTGCACGCCGACGGAGGCGGCGTTGAGCCGATAGATCAGCGAGGTGCTTTTTGTCGCGCTTATCCTGGCGTCGAGGGCGTTGACTGCGTCGAGGATGCCGTACGCGGCGCTCTGAGCGTCGGTATCGGCGTCGGCCCAGAGCTTCACGCCGACCGCGGAGCCCATCGCGAAGCCGGAAACAGAATACGGCTCAGCGCCCCCGCACGCGGAAAACAGGAACGCGGGGACGAGAAAAACACAAACGAGGCGTAAAAATCTCTTCATACCCCGGATTTTACACCGTATAATTATTAATGTCAATATAATTGTTGACAAGTCCCTCGGAATATTGTACAATGCAACGGCATAAACCTTGTGTTTGTTGAATAGGAGGATTCTATGAAGATCGATCTCAGAAGGTTCCTTGCCGTTGCTCTCGCCCTCGTGATGGTCGTCAGCCTCGGCGCGGTCGCCGTCGCGGAGGATGATTTCGTCCCCGATTACGACGTCGAGGAATACGACGCCCTCGACTATGAGGAGGACGACGACGTCCTCACCTACGGCACCGACGACGCCGATTATGAGGAGTACGAAGGCGACGTTATCGCCTACGACGCCGGCGACGAGGAGTACGAAGACGACGCCGAATACGAAGAGTACGACGACGTGCTTGCCGTCGGCGCCTCCGAAGACGATGGCGTCATCGGCGCCCCCGAAAAGACCGTCGAGCTTGAAGACGGCACCATCCTTTGCCTGACCGACACCGAGGACGGCGGCGTTTGCGTCACCGGTCTCGAAGCTCTGGCGGAGACCGGCGAGCTGGTCATCCCCGACACCGTGCTCGGTCTGAAGGTCCTCAAGATCGGCGAGTACGCCTTCGCCGGCAACGAAGACATCTATTCCGTCACGATCCCCGCTTCCGTCGACTTTATCGGCGAGGGCGCGTTCTGCGACTGCCCGTACCTCGGCATGGTCACCTTCGAGGGCACGCCCGTCATCGGCGACAGCGCCTTCCGCGGCTGCTCCGCGCTTGACAGGGTCTACTTCAACGGCGGCGAGGACGGCGTTGAGGTCGGCGTCATGGCATTCGACGAGACCGCGTGGATGGACGAGTACCCCATCGACTGGATCACCGTCGGCGACACCCTCATCCGCTATAAGGGCGTCGACTCCGTCGTCAAGGTCCCCGTCTCCGTCACGAAGATCGGCGACGGCGCCTTCATCTTCAACCCCTACGTCGAGAGGATCGAGCTGACCCCGAACGTCAGCGAGATCGGCGACTTTGCCTTCTACGGCTGCGAGAACCTCACCTACGTCGACATCCCCTACGCCTCCAAGGTCAAATCCGTCGGCTACGACGCCTTTGACGGCACCGCGTGGCTCGAAAACTGCGACGGCGAGTGGTTCATCGTCGGCAACATCCTTATACGCTATCTGGGCGACGATTACGCCGTCTGCATCCCCCAGGTCGTCAGCGCCATCGCGGCCGACGCCTTCAAGGGCGCGTACAAGCTCTCCGAGGACGGATATTCCGTCTTCACCGTCCGCGTACCCTCCTCCCTCACCGCCTTCTCCGACGACTGCTTCACCCTCTTTGACGAGGACGGCATAGCCGACATCGAGCCCTACCTCTTCGTTCTCAAGGGCAGCGCCGGCGAGGCCTACGCAGAGAAGAGCGGCATCAAGTATTCCGTCATCACCCGCCTCGGCGACGTTGACGCCGACGAGGAAGTCACCGCCGCCGACGCCCGCGAGGCCCTCAGGATAGCCATCGGCGCGAACACCGACCCCACCCTTGAACAGATCTTCACCGCCGACGTGGACGGCGAGAACGGCATCACCGTCGCCGACGCGAGGATCATCCTTCGCATGGCCCTCGGCTACGTCCTCGGCATCAACGACGAGTCCCCCGCCACCGCTTACGAGGCCCTCGACCTTCTCAACAAGGCCATCCTCTACGCGAGGAACCGCGGCGCCGGCTACACCAAGCTCTCTTACCAGGCGCTCGACACCTGGAACCTCGACGCCAACACCGGCCTTTACATCGGCGACTGGAAGACCAAGGGCATCATCGGCAAGGACGACGCCAAGGCCGTTCAGTATGAGCGCGACAGCAAGGACGCTTACGCCAACCTGCCCGCCGGCGGCTTCTACACCTCCGACATGGTCGAAAAGTTCACCGTGACGCTCGTCGACGGCAAATACACCGTCGCCGTCCGCCTCAACCCCGAGACCGTTTCCACGCCCGACCCGAACGGCGAGTTAAGGTCTCTCACCGGCAGACTGTTCGAGGTCAGGGAGCGCTCCTACTACGACTCCGACCTTGCCGGCATGTACTGGTTCAAGAGCAGGCTCAACTCGCTGACCTTCGACATGACGTATGAGAACTGCACGCTCGTCGCGGTCATCGACGCCGAGACCGGCAACCTTGAGAACCTCACTATGGACTGGACCATGCACCTTGACAACGTCGACGGCGTCATCAACGTCATCCACGTCACCAACAAGGGCAGGACCGAAGGCACCGGCGACATAATCATCACCGGCAGGACCGTCTATTCCGGCTTCGACTACTACATCGACCTCTACCCGATGGAGGAGACCACCGCCGAGGCCGCCGAAGAGCCCGCGACCGAGCCCGCCACCACCTTCTGGGACAGGCTCACGTCCCTCTTCGGCTGACAGCCGGCACACTCAACACTCCCGCGGGAGAGCCGAACGGCTCTCCCGTTTTTTTATGGGGTAGGGAGTAGGGGGACTCCCTCAGTCGCTTCGCGACAGCTCCCTCGGAGAGGGAGCCTTTAAAGCCTCCCTCCTTGAGGGAGGTGGCGCGCTTCGGCGCGACGGAGGGAGTTGTTCCAAGTATGAAGGATGAAGGATGAAGTAAAGGAACAGGGAACAGGATCCGAACCCTAACTCCTCATTCCTAATTCCTAATTCCTGACTACACTGCTCCCCCGCTTCAATTTCCGGCTCCCATCTGCCCTTTTCCTCTTGATTTTTATACTGTAATGTATTAAAATTCTATTATTCGTATCTTTGGTGAAAGGACGTTTCACTATGCAGATTGCCGTCATGGGGTTCGGAACGGTCGGGTCCGGCGTCGCGGAGCTCGTAACGAACAACTCCGCCCTTCTCGCCCGCCGCTGCGGGGTCGACAGTATAGAGGTCAAGCGGATCCTCGACATACGCGACTTCCCCGGCAGCCCGTTTGAGGATAAGCTGACAAAGAACTTTGAGGACATCGTCTCCGACCCGGAGATCTCCGTCGTCGCCGAGACGATGGGCGGTCTGCGCCCGGCGTTCGAGTTCACCGCAGCCTGCCTGAAAGCCGGCAAGCACGTCGTGACCTCCAACAAGGAGCTTGTCGCCGCGAAGGGCGACGAGCTGCTGAAGCTTGCCCGCGAAAACTCCGTCAGCTACCTGTTCGAAGCGTCCGTCGGCGGCGGCATACCGCTGCTGCGGCCCATCTCGAGGTGCCTTGCGGGCAACGAGTTCCTTGAGATAACGGGCATCCTCAACGGCACGACGAACTTCATCCTCACGAAGATGATAACCGAGAACATGCCCTTCGGGGAGGCTCTTTCCATCGCGCAGAAGAACGGCTACGCCGAGCGCGACCCCTCCGCGGACATCGACGGCGCGGACGCCTGCCGGAAAACGGCGATCCTCGCGTCGCTCGCCTGCGGGAAACACGTCGACCCGGACCTCATCCACACCGAAGGCATAAGGGACCTCAACCTCGAGGACGTGCGCTACGCCCACGCCGCGAAATTCGCGGTCAAGCTGCTGGGGACCTGCCGCAAAAAGAGAGACGGCTCCTTCTACACGATCGTCCGCCCCGCCCTCGTCCCCTTCACGAGCCTGCTTTCCAGGGTCGACGGCGTTTTCAACGCGGTCATGGTCAGGGGCGACGCCGTAGGCGTGACGATGTTCTACGGCCGCGGCGCGGGCAAGATGCCCACCGCCTCGGCGGTCGTCGGCGACATCGCCGACTGCGTCTGCCTCGGCCGCAATACGAAGACCGGCTACGGCTGGGGCGACAGAGACGGCTCCGTGGTCTCGGATTACCTTTCCGAGCCCGTGTCGCTCTACGTCAGGGGCCTCGCGACTGACCGGGCGGCGGCTTACGACGAGCTGCTCGAGGTCTTCGGCTCCAACAGGTACATTTACGTCGGCGACGCTCCGATCAACGAGATCGCGTTCATAACCCAGCGCGACTCCGAGCGCACGCTCAGGCAGAAGCTCGGCACGCTGCGCAACTTCAGCGTCAAGTCGGTCATACGCGTGGAGGACGATATCTGATGGCACTTATCGTACAGAAATTCGGCGGGACGTCCGTCAAAAACGCCGAGAGGCTCAAAAACGTCGCGTCGATAATCATAGACGAATACAAAAAAGGCAGCAAGGTCGTCGCCGTCGTCTCCGCCCAGGGCGACACGACGGACGATCTCATCGAAAAAGCGCGCGAGATAAACTCCGACCCCTCCAAACGTGAGATGGACCAGCTCATGACGGCCGGGGAGCAGATCTCCGCCGCTCTGCTGGCTATGACCATAGAGGGGATGGGCTGCCCCGCGGTGTCGCTGCTCGGCTGGCAGGCCGGCTTCGAGACCAACACCGCCTACGGCTCCGCGCGCATCAAAAGGATAGACACGCGCCGCGTGGAGCGGGAGCTCGAGCGCGGCGGGATAGTCGTCGTCACGGGCTTCCAGGGCAAAAACCGCTACGACGACATGACGACCCTCGGGCGGGGCGGCTCCGACACGAGCGCGGTCGCACTCGCGGCGGCACTCGGCGCGGACAGGTGCCAGATCTACACCGACGTTGACGGCGTTTACACCGCCGACCCGAGAAAGGTCCCCCAGGCGAAGAAGCTCTCGGTCATCTCCTACGACGAGATGCTGGAGCTCGCGTCCCTCGGCGCGCAGGTGCTCAACAACCGCTCCGTCGAAATGGCTAAAAAATACAACGTGGAGCTCGAGGTGCTCTCTTCCCTTGAGAGGCTCCCCGGCACCGTCGTCAAGGAGGTATCCGAAGTGGAAAAACTGCTCGTCAGCGGCGTTACCAAGGACTGCAGCGTCGCCAAGATCGCCATCATCGGCGTCAAGGACACTCCCGGCACCGCGTTCAAGATCTTCAACGCGATAGCCGCCAAAAAGGTCGTCGTGGACGTCATACTCCAGTCCATCGGCAGGGACGGCACGAAGGACATCGCCTTCACCGTCGCCGCCTCCGACGCAGACGCCGCCCTCGAGGCCGTGAAGACCCTGCCCGACATCGCGGACAAGAAGATAGAGTGCGAGACGGACATCGCCAAGGTCTCCGTCGTCGGCGCGGGCATGGAGTCCCACCAGGGCATCGCCTCCAAGGTGTTCGAGGCGCTGTACGACGAGAACATCAACATCCGCATGATAAGCACCAGCGAGATCAAGATCTCCGTCATCATCGACAGGGACCGCGCCGACGACGCGGTCAGAGCGATTCACGACAAGTTCGAGCCCTACGAATAAAAAGACCCGTCGGAACGGCCCCGGTGGACTGCCGCGCGCCGTCCGAGCGCAGGGGCAATAAAGGCGCGACCCCCGAAAGGAGCTTTTATGTACAACGACTACATCGACACCATCGGCTTCCTTGATAATTACGACCCGGACCTCGCCGGCGCGATGGGCAGGGAGCTCGCGAGGCAGAGGCGCAACATAGAGCTCATCGCCAGCGAGAACATCGTTTCGCCCGCAGTCATGGCGGCGATGGGCAGCGTCCTGACGAACAAATACGCCGAAGGCTACCCGGGCCACAGGTATTACGGCGGCTGCGAGTTCGTCGACGAGGTCGAGAGCCTCGCCATTGACCGCGCCAAGGAGCTCTTCGGGGCGCAGGCGGCCAACGTCCAGCCCCATTCGGGCGCCCAGGCCAACCTTGCCGTCTATTTCGCTCTTCTGGCCCCCGGCGACACGGTGCTCGGCATGAACCTCGCCGCGGGCGGCCACCTGTCCCACGGCAGCCCGGTGAACCTGTCCGGCAGCTATTACAACTTCGTGCCCTACGGCACGGGCGCGGACGGCAGGATCGACTACGACGAGCTTGAAAGGAC
Source organism: Clostridia bacterium (assembly GCA_024689165.1). Lineage (GTDB taxonomy): Bacteria > Bacillota > Clostridia > Oscillospirales > Acutalibacteraceae > JAILDS01. The sequence continues at coordinate 774 of JAILDS010000187.1, read as the reverse complement.
CGCGCTCGAGATACGCCCGAAGCTCATCCTCGCAGGCGCCTCCGCCTATCCGAGGATCATCGACTTCGAACGCTTCGGCGCCATCGCGAAAAAGACCGGCGCGCTGCTGATGGTCGACATGGCGCACATCGCGGGCCTCGTCGCCGCCGGCGTGCACCCCTCGCCGGTACCCTACGCGGACGTCGTGACGACCACGACCCACAAGACGCTCAGAGGCCCGAGGGGCGGTCTCATCCTCTGCCGCGAGGAGCTGCTCAAGGCGATCAACAAGGGCATCTTCCCGGGCACGCAGGGCGGGCCGCTGATGCACGTCATCGCCGCGAAGGCCGTCTGCCTCAAAGAGGCCATGGAGCCGGGCTTCAGGGACTACCAGAAGAAGGTCGTCGCCAACGCCGCGGCGCTCGCCCGCGAGCTGCAGGCTCTCGGCTTCGAGCTCGTGGCCGGCGGGACGGACAACCACCTGATGCTGCTCGACCTGAGGAACACGCCCGTCACCGGCAAGGAGCTCGAGCAGCGGCTCGACTCCGTCGGCATCACAGCCAACAAGAACGCCGTCCCGAACGACCCGCAGAAGCCGACCGTCACCTCCGGCGTAAGGCTCGGCACGCCCGCCGTCACGACAAGGGGCTTCGACGAAGAGGAGATGAAGTTCATCGCCCGCGCCGTGTACGACTGCGTTTACAATTACGAGGACATCCGCGAAGAGCTGTCGGCGCGTACCGCCGAGCTGTGCGCCAGATTCGACATTTACAGATGACCACAGACGTTATAGCA
>JAILDS010000122.1 GCA_024689165.1 Clostridia bacterium | reverse complement strand
CAAATCGCTTGTTGATCCGACAAAACAAGGAAGAATCGGCGAGAATCACCAAAAAAGACCTCTGTAAAGCTTTTTGGTCCGATTCTCGTATGCCTAATAAAACAAGAACGTAAATGATTTGAGGTAAATATGATGAATGATTATATTGCTTTCTGCGGGCTGAACTGTGAAACCTGTGAAGCCCGCCTTGCGACAGTGAATAATGACGAGCTGTTAAGGGAAAAGGTCGCAAAAGAGTGGAGTGATCTCAACGGCGTCGAGATCACTCCGGAGATGATCAACTGTTCCGGCTGCCGTATCCCGGGCTTCAAAACGCCTTTCTGTGATTCTCTCTGTCCGATCAGGCAATGTGCTTTGAGCCGGCGTGTGGAAACCTGCGGAAGCTGCAAAGAATTGAACGGCTGCGAAAAGCTTGGAATGATAGTCCGCAACAATAAAGACGCTCTGTTGAACCTGAAGGGATACGTTTTTATTACCCTGCGCGAACGCCCGGAGCTCAAAGAGCAGGCGGCAGCGTGGTTCCACGAAAAATGGCTCGTACCGACTCAGGCCTATCTGGAATGCATGTCCGCTTATCTGAAAAAAGATACGGAATACGGCTGGTATCTGTGCATGAAGGACGAGAGGATGATCGGCGGCCTTGGGGTCATAGCAAATGACTTCCATGACCGTAAGGACCTTACGCCGAACGTCTGCGCTGTTTATACGGAGCCTGAACATCGCTGCCGGGGGATCGCCGGCAGGCTCCTGAACATGGCTGTGGAGGATATGCGCTCGAAAGGCGTTTCTCCCCTGTATCTTGTCACAGATCATACCGGTTTTTATGAACGTTACGGCTGGGAGTTTCTCTGCATGGTTCAGGGAGACGGCGAGCCGGGTTTGACAAGGATGTATATCCACAGGTGAGCACGGCAAGCAGCATTCCACACTGTCGGTAATCAAAAACAGTGATTTTAAAATGAGGTAAAACAATGGATACAAACGACTTTACCATTCGTCAGGAAATGCAAGAAGATCACAGAGAAGTCGAAAACCTTGTGCGTGAAGCGTTCTGGAACGTATACCGTCCGGGCTGCAGCGAGCATTATGTTATCCACGTGCTTCGGGATGATCCAGCTTTCGTTAAGGAACTGGACTTCGTCATGGAAAAAGACGGCAAACTGATCGGGCAGAACATGTTCATGCGAACGGTCATAGACGCAGACGACGGCAGAGCTGTCCCGGTTCTGACCATGGGCCCCATCTGCATCACTCCCGAGTTAAAACGCAAGGGTTACGGCAAAAAGCTGCTTGACTTCTGTCTTGAAAAAGCGTCGGCTATGGGCTACGGCGCGGTTCTCTTCGAGGGAAATATAGGGTTCTACGGACATTGCGGCTTCACTTATGCAAGAGACTTCGGCATACGTTATCACGATCTGCCTGAAGGTGCGGACGATTCGTTCTTCCTCTGCAAAGAGCTCATTCCGGGATATCTGGATGCCGTTAAAGGCGTTTATCAGACGCCTCAAGGCTATTACGTTGACGATACGGACGTCGAGGAATTCGATAAAGCTTTCCCTAAAAAGGAAAAGCTTAAACTTCCCGGACAGATCTTTTAAGAAAAATCCTTTTCGTTTCAGGAACAAAAGCATGAAAGAGCTTGTATTGTATATCCATGGCATGAACGGCAGCGCAGCTGAAAGCGAACATTACAGAAAGCTGTTTCCCGGTAGCATTGTGATCGGTCTGGATTATCAGACCTTCACGCCATGGGAAACAGGTGAAGAGATCCGCGACGCGGTCGTTAAGCTGAATACGGAATACGGCTGCATCACGCTTGTCGCGAACAGTATCGGAGCTTTTTTCAGCATGAACGCGGGGATAGATGAGATGATAAACAGGGCATATTTCATTTCCCCGATCGTTGATATGGAACGATTGATCCTGGGCATGATGGAACGAGCGAATGTTACAGAGGAGGAACAGCGGGCAAAGAGTGTGATCAAGACCTCATTCGGAGTTGATCTGTCATGGCAATACTTGAGCTATGTTCGGGAACATATCGTTAACTGGACCGTTCCGACAGCTATCCTGTATGGCTCGCAGGATGACCTGACTTCATTTGAAACGATATTATCATTCGCGAACGCTCATGGCGCTGATTTGACCGTAATGGAAAACGGCGGGCATTGGTTCCATACCGACGAGCAGATGCTGTTCCTGGACGAGTGGATCAGAAAGAGCGAAGCTGAATGCAAAAGCGGGAACATGATACATACAAAACGGCTGAGATTATATCCTGCATCAAGAGAACAGATGGAAGCAATGATCGCTTCCGAACAGGATGAAGAGCTCAAAAAAGCATATTCCGAGATGCTGGACGGCTGTCTGGATCATCCCGATCAATGGGAATGGTATGCCCTATGGATGATCGAGAAAAAAGACGGAATATGCATCGGAGATCTCTGTTTCAAAGGGCTTGGCGAAAACGGCGTCGCTGAGATCGGATACGGTCTCAAAGAAGAATACCGGGAGCAGGGATATGCCACCGAAGCGGTAAAGGCGGCGTGTAACTGGGCTTTCCGGCATCCGGAAGTAAAAATGCTGGAAGCGGAAACGGACGCCGGAAACGCCGCGTCGCAAAGGGTCCTCGAAAAATGCGGTTTTCTCCCCAACGGGGCTTTCGGAGAGGAAGGGCCACGTTTTACGCTGAAACCCTGAATCGGGCACACGGAGGAACGATATGAGAATAATGGTTTTGAACGGGAGTCCCAAGCGTGAAAAAAGCGATACCCTTTGCATTACACGCGCATTTCTCAAAGGAATGCAGGACGCCGGAGAGCACCAGGTGAATGTGCTTCATGCCATCGATCTGCACGTTGAATACTGCACAGGCTGCTTTACCTGTATGCACAACGGCGGGACCTGCATACACGATGACGATATGAAAGAAATCCTTGAGGAGATCCTTGAAAGCGATCTTCTGGTGCTGAGCTTCCCGCTGTATTGCTACGGGATGCCTGCGCCGCTTAAGGCAATGATCGACCGCATACTCCCGCTTTCGAGCATGGCGATGCAAAAGGTCGGTGATCGTTATACGCACGTCGGGCAGGCTGATTTCAGCCGACTGAAATACCTGATGATCTGCGGCTGCGGATTCCCGAACAGCAGGCACAATTTTGAACCCGCTGTTGCTCAGTTCAAGCTTATGTTCCCTCATGGGAACACGATCATTACGGTTCCGGAAAGCCCGATGTTCAACGCCCCGGAAGCATCAGTCGTTACTGTTCCGCGACTTGAACTGATCCGTCGTGCAGGGCGTCAGTACGCACAATCAGGAGAGATCGAAGAACATCTTCTGTCAGAGATCACTTCCCCGATGATCCCTGAAGAACAATACGCCGCTATTGTGAACGGCGGTGTGTAATAATGATCATTCTGAACCGGGGCTGTTCGCCCCGGTTTTTTATTAAAAAAAGCCTGCCGCTATCGGCAGGCTTTGTCGGCAGTTTACTGCGACGATGTATTATCACCCGAGCTTGAGGTCTCCGTCTTTGACCCAGCCTATTTTTCTGACAGCGAGATTGATCAGAGGGCATATCACAGCGGGAAGTACGAACGACACGAGTATGAGACCGATCCAATCAAACGCCGTTATAGTGCTTTTTGTTCCCGAAGCCACCTCCGACGCCCAGCCGGAATAAACACCGATCTGTCCGACGAAGCCGCAGGTGCCCATGCCCGAAGAAACGGGCGCGCCGTTCATTTCAAGCTTGAATACACACGTAGCGATCGGCCCCGTAATTGCAGAAGTAAGGATCGGGGCTATCCATATCCTTGGGTTTTTAACGATATTGCCCATCTGCAGCATAGACGTGCCTATGCCCTGGCTGACAAGTCCGCCCCATTTGTTTTCCCTGAACGACATTACGGCAAAGCCGACCATCTGCGCGCAGCAGCCCGCGACCGCAGCGCCGCCGGCAAGCCCGGTCAGCCCCAGAGCGGCGCAGATAGCAGCGGAAGAAATCGGAAGTGTCAGCGCCATACCGACAAGTACGGAAACGACGATACCCATAAGGAAGGGCTGCAGGTCGGTAGCCCACATGATAAGGTTGCCGACCCACATAGCGGCCTTACCGAGAGCAGGAGCTATCAGAGCAGCGAGCGCAACGCCGACGCCTATCGTAACTAGGGGCGTAACAAGAATGTCGACCTTGGTCTCCTTTGAGACCGCCTTGCCGAATTCCGCTGCGACGATGGCGATAATGAGCACCGCCAAGGGTCCGCCGGCGCCTCCGAGCGCATTAGAAGCGAATCCGACGGCCGCGAGAGAAAACAGAACGAGCGGCGGCGCCTTCAGAGCGTGGCCTATGGCAATAGCCATAGCCGGTCCGCTCATAGCAGAGGCAAGGCCGCCGACGGTGTATTCAACACCGCCCACGGTCGCGACCGGTGACGTTAAAAAAGATATTCCGAACTGTTTTCCGACAGTATCGATTATAGTTCCGACAAGTAGTGAACAGAACAGGCCCTGCGCCATAGCGCCGAGAGCGTCGACCCCGTACCGCCTTGCGGAGATCACGATGTCTTTTTTCTTGAGGAAGGCCTTCAGCTTTTCAATGAACTTCTTCATCAATCCCCGACCTCATCATTTTCTTTTATAAGAATACCCGCAGAGAGTCCGTCTATAATGACTCTGCCCTCCGCATCGGTCACGCAGCCAAACAGAGTTTTATAAACGACGTTCTCGTTGATGGTATAATGAACGGTATTTTCGCTGTTGTTGGCGATAACAAAAACCTCTGATCCGAAAGAGCTTCTCCTGAAAGCTATCACGCCGAGCATTGCCGAGACCGGACAGAAAACCCCGTCTCTGAACGCAGCAACGGATCTTCTGAGCTGCCCGAGAGAAGAAAAGAAATCAAGCAGGTCCTGGTCTTCATCCTCCCACGGATACGTACAGCGGCAAAATGGATCCTTGAGCCCCTGACATCCTGCCTCGTCGCCGTAATAGATCGAGGGGACTCCGGGCAGAGAGTATTGAAGAACGGCGGCAAGCTTCAGCCTGCGTCGGGCGAGTTCAAGTTCCTCCGGCGATAGTTTTATCAAAAGCTGTTCTTCACGTGTCAGACCTTCGCCGCTCTTTCCGCCGAGAATGCTGAGTATCCGTTCCGTGTCGTGCGTTGAAAGCGGGTTCATAAGAACGTTCAGCGCTTCTGCGGGATAGTTGCCGCAGATGTCGATGACGGTCTCGTTGAGGTCCTCTGCTTTGCCGCCGAGCGCGAAATCGATTATAGCCGACCTGAAAGGATAGTTCATCACGGAGTCGAGCTCGTTGCCCAGAAAGTATTTTCTTCTTACTCCGTAGCTGATCTTATTGCTCGCGTCCTCCCAGACTTCGCCGAGAAGCAGCGCTTCGGGATCGTTCCTTTTTACGGCGGAGCGGACCTTTTCGATGAACCCGTCCGGCAGCTCGTCCGCGACGTCAAGTCTGAAGCCGGAGACGCCGCATGCCATCCACCTGTCTATCACGCCGCCCGCACCGGTGATGAAATCGACGAACCCGGGGTCGTTCTCGTTTACC
>JAILDS010000101.1 GCA_024689165.1 Clostridia bacterium | reverse complement strand
CGACAGTTTTCAGGTGTAAAAAATATGACTGCAGCAACGCGTAAGGAACAGCGTCGCTGCAGTTTTTTTGTGAAGGATATGGGTAAGGAATAAAGCGAAGCAGAGAGCGTTTATTGCCGTTCAATCGTCATCTGACAATATTTCGACGGCTTTCCTGTATTTCTCTAATCTTGCCGCGTCCTTTTCTGTCACTTCGGGAAGCCTCGACGCGTCAAGGTTGTGATTCAGATCGGCAAGCTTTACGACGCGCCCTATGGGGTTCCGTTTTGCCCTGCGGACGAAATCGAAATAATCCTCGCCGTCCAAACGGGTCACGGAAAGCACAGCCTCAACAATGGTGTCTCCGAACAGATCTCTGATCGTATCGACAGCAATATCAGTGTCCTCAACGACGTCATGAAGCAGCGCTGTGATTTTTTCGTCTTCACCGACCACAGCTTCGCTCACTGCAAGAGGATGCAGATAATACGGATTCCCGCCCTTATCGACCTGTCCGTCATGAGCAAATTTTGACAGAGCTTTTGCAAGCTCATATCTCGTTTCCGAAGAAATCACGAACTTCTCCTATCCACACTATTTCAGATTTGATTTTTTCGGCGAAAACATCGTAAGCGTCCTTGTCTTCCATCCACCCTTTTTCAGGGCCGAACCACTTTTCGCAGACGCTGTTTCTGCCGTCCTTCTTTTCTCTGTAAAGCAGCTTAGGTTTTCCGTTCTCTTTTGTCATTCTGTACGTAGTGGAGGTATCTATCCCGCCGGTTATCTTCATCGCTTCTTTTTCGCTTATTTCATCCGAGCTGATAAAACCGATGAAAACCCCGTATGCGTCTGGATGATCCGCCCATTCTTTTCTGTGCGCATACCACATCTCGCAGAAAAGACCTCCGTCCCAGGTAACCTCTCTGCAAAGAAAATCAGTGCCGTCGTCATGACCAAGCCTGTAGTATTTTTCCATATTATCACCTGTTTTTAAGAGAGTCAATGCCTTTGGGCATCGGCAAAGTGCTGCACAAATCGTTCATCTGTTTGGAAAGCTCGGTCATTCTAATCAATACTTATACTTTTATGCCTGTACTCCTGATACAGAGGATGCAGATAACGGATTCCCGCCCTTATCGACCTGTCCGTCATGAGCAAATTTTGACAGAGCTTTTGCAAGCTCATATCTCGTTTCCGAAGAACTCATCAGCTTCTCCTATCCACGTTACTTCAGACTTGATTTTTTCGGCGAAAACATCGTAAGCGTCCTTGTCTTCCCTCCACCCTTTTTCAGGACCGAACCACCTTTCGCAGACGCTGTCTCTGCCATCTTTCTTTTCTCTGCAAAGCATTTTAGGCTTTCCGTTATCTTTTGTCATTCTGTACGTAGTGGAGGTATCTATCCCGCCGGTCATCTTCATAGCTTCTTTTTCGCTTATCTCATCAGAGCTGATGAAGCCGACGAAAACCCCGTATGCGTCAGGATGATGCGCCCATTCCTTTCTGTGCGCATACCACGCCTCGCAGAAAAGCCCTCCGTCCCAAGTAACCTCTCTGCAAAGAAACTCGTCTCCGCTTTCATGGCCAAGTCTGTAGTATTTTTTCATAACATCACCCAAAGTCCTTTAATGAACCTATGTTTTTTGGATTCGGCAGAGAACTACCAAGGGAAGCCATTTCAGCAGACAAAGCATCTTTTCGAGCTTGAGTTATTCCTGTGCTGCGCCATTCTCGTTTTTCTGCCGTATCAGTTTTTTTCGAAGGTGAAATCTTCGCCGTCGAAGCGGCAGACGTAGGTCTCGTCGGTTTTGAAGGCGCCCTCGAGGATCCTTTCGGCGAGCTTGTCCTCGATCTGCGTGCCGATGGCGCGCCGCAGAGGTCTTGCGCCGTAGGAGTCGTCGAAGCCCGCCTCCGCGATCTGCTTTACGGCGGATTCGTCGAAGCTCACGTTGACGCCCATTTCGGCAGCTCTTTCGGAAACGGTCTCCAGGAGCTTGCCCGCGATCTTTTCGATCTCTTCCTTCGTCAGCCTGCCGAAGACGATGATATCGTCGACGCGGTTGAGGAACTCGGGGCGGAAGGTGTTTTTCAGTTCGGCGTTCACGGCGGCTCTGATCTGCTCGAAATCGCGCTTTTTCTCATCGCCGTCGGCGGAGAAGCCCAGCGCCGCGCCGGTCTTGTCTGCCACGTGCCTCGCGCCGACGTTGGAGGTCATGATGACGACGCAGTTCTTGAAGCTGACCGTGCGCCCCTGAGAGTCCGTCAGCCTGCCGTCGTCAAGGATCTGCAGCAGCAGGTTGAATATCTCGGGATCGGCCTTTTCTATCTCGTCGAAAAGCACGACGGAGTAGGGACGGGTCCTGACCTTGTCCGTCAGCTGTCCGCCCTCCTCGTAGCCCACGTAGCCGGGGGCAGAGCCGATGAGCTTCGAGATCGAGTATTTCTCGGTATATTCGCTCATGTCGAGCCTTATAAGCGCGTCCTCGCTGCCGAACATGGCCTCCGCCAGAGCCTTGCACAGCTCCGTCTTGCCCACGCCTGTGGGGCCGCAGAAGATGAAGGAGCCTATCGGGCGCTTCGGGTCCTTCAGACCCGCCCTGCCGCGCCTTATGGCGCCGGCTACCGCCTTGACGGCGACGTCCTGCCCGATCACGCGGCGGTGGAGCTCTTCCTCAAGCCCGAGCAGCCTCTTGCTCTCCTCCTCGGTCAGCTGCGTAACGGGCACGCCCGTCCACTGCGACACGACGGCGGCGATGTCCGCGCCGGAGACCTCCCCGCTCTTTCCGGCGCTGCGCGCCTCCCAGGCGGCTTTCGCTTCGGCGAGCTTTTCTGCGAGCTGCTTTTCCTCGTCCCTGAGCCTCGCAGCCCTCTCGAAGTCCTGCGAGTTGACCGCGGCGGCCTTTTCCTCGCCGGTCACGCGGATCTTCTCCTCGATCGCCTTGAGGTCGTCCGGCGCGTTGTAAACGCCGAGCCGGATCTTCGCGGCGGCCTCGTCGATGAGGTCTATCGCCTTGTCCGGCAGGAAGCGGTCGGGTATGTACCTGACGGAGAGCTTGACGGCGGCTTCGAGCGCCTCGTCGGTGATCTTCACCTTGTGGTGAGCCTCGTACTTGTCGCGGAGCCCTTTGAGTATCTCAAGGCTTTCCTCGGGGGTGGGCTCGCCGACGGTGACGGGCTGGAACCTGCGCTCCAGAGCCGCGTCCTTCTCGATGTATTTCCTGTATTCGGAAAGGGTCGTCGCGCCGATGACGTGCAGGTCGCCGCGCGCGAGCGACGGCTTGAGTATGTTGGCCGCGTCCATCGAGCCTTCGCCGGAGCCTGCGCCGATGAGCGTGTGAATCTCGTCGATGAACAGGATTATATTGCCCGCGTCGCGCACCTCGTCGAGCGCCTTTTTGATCCTCTCCTCGAACTCGCCCCTGTATTTCGAACCGGCGACCATGCCCGTCAGGTCGAGCGCGAAGATACGCTTGTCGCTAAGGATGTCCGGGACCTCGCCCGAAACGATCTTCAGCGCCAGCCCCTCCGCCACGGCGGTCTTGCCCACGCCGGGCTCGCCGATAAGGCAGGGGTTGTTTTTGGTGCGGCGCGACAGGATCTGCTCTATGCGCTCGATCTCCTTCTGCCTGCCGATGACAGGGTCTATCTTGCCCTCCTTCGCTCTCGCGGTCAGGTCGATGCCGAACTGTGAAAGCGTCTTCGTTTTCTCGTCCGAACCGGTTTTTCCGCCTTCCGCGGCGGCAGACGACTTGGCGTCGCCCATGAGGCTGTCGGCGAGCTCGTTGTAAAGCTCGGAGGGCGAGACGTCGAAGCGGGCGAGCATCGCGACCGCAGAGGACTGCGTGTCGCGAAGGAGCGCCATCAGCAGGTGCTCGGGCGTGACGAGCGACAGGTTCATGGAACGCGCGATGCCCATAGCCTGTTCAAGTATGTTTTTGCTCCCCGGCGTGAAGTCCGAAAAGCCGAGCGTCACGGGGAACCCCGTCCCCAGGAGGCTCTGAAGCATGTTTATGCATCTTTCGGCGGTTATGTCCTTCGCCTGAAGTACCTTCGAGGCGGTCGAACTGCCCTCGCCCGCGATGCCGGTCAATATATGTTCGCTGCCGACGTAGGAATGGCCCAGCTTGCCGGCGCAGGTCGCCGCCATGTTCAGCGCGGAATTGGCCTGCTGCGAAAAACCCGTAAATTTCATCATATCTTATCCACTCCTTTTCTCTTGTGTATGAGTCAATGTCGATAAAATTTGCTTTGATCCGGGGGATGTCCGGATATATCAGTCGTTATCCCTGCCCCGGAAATATCTGGCGGCCGCCGCGGCCCTGGCGACGTCCCTCGTGTGCCTGTCGAGCCGGTAGCCTACGGACGCGCTCATGACGGCGGGAGAGTACTCTTCCAGAAGGCGGTCTATGCCGTCGAGCCCCGCGTCCGACACGCCGGCGATGACGGCGACCCTCATGACGCCGAGAAGCCTTGTCATTTCGGCGTAGGTGAGCTCGGTCGACGTTTCGAGCCTTCCGAGGCTCTCGGCCGCGCGTGAAAGGAATTTTTTGTCGTTTTTCAGCTCCGCGGCGGTCCTGCGCTCAAGGTCCGCGAGCTGGAGGGCGAAGGCCGTCAGGTTCGAACAGACCTTTTCCTCGCTTATCCCGGCCCCGAGCGGGTCGGACAGCAGGCAGAGGCTGTCCCCGCGCGAGGGGTCCAGCGGCTTGAGGCTCAGCCCGAGCTTCGAAAACGCCGCCGCGGTCTCGGCGAGCCTGCCCCTGTACGCGAGCGAGCCGAGGTGCAGAGAGACCTCCGCCGTTACGCCCGTGCCAAGCGCGGCAGGATCGGAAAACAGGTAGCCGTATTCGGGGTCGAAGGCCGCGGGGATCCGGTTTTCGAGCTCCTGAGCGGTAGAGAGAGCCCTTTCGAGAGCCCCGGCGCAGTCGAGCCCCGGCGCGAAGGCGCGTATCCTGACGTGCGCGCCGTCGAAGGGGGTCACCGCCTCGCGTTCGTCCGGTGAAATGTACACCACGGCGGTTTTTTCGTCGGCGGCGCAGCTTTTCGTTATGATCCCGCGCTCGCACAGCGCGGCCGGGATATAGCCCGCCGTCTCGTCGAGCCTTATGCGGCGCAGACCCGGGTCGGAGCCCAGGACGGAGTCTATGGCGCCGGCCACGCGGTCCCTGCCCGCTCCCGTCAGTTTATGTGTGAAAGGCACTCCGGCGAAATTCCTGCAGACCGTCGCGGCCGAACCGGTTATAACGTCGTTTCTTGTCCCGTTCATGCCATATCCTCCCCGGAAAGACCGCGCATCTCGTCCCTGAGGAGCGCCGCCGTTTCGTAATCCTCTTCCTCGATCGCTCTGGCGAGCCTTTCACGCAGCGAGATCAGCCGTTCGTCTTCGGCAGCCTCCTGCTTTACGTCGGTCCCGGGGACCCTGCCCTCGTACCCGGCGGCGCCCCTGAGCTTTTTTATCAGCGGATCGAGCCTCGCTCTGAAGGTCGTGTAGCAGTCGGGGCAGCCCGCGCGGCCCGTGCTCAGAAGCTCGTCCTCCGTCATGCCGCAGGTCTCGCACCTCAGGACGCCGTCCGTCATGTCCGACAGGGCCGCAAAAGGCGACAGTTCGCTCATCATCCGTCCGAAGAGCGTTCCCGAAAACAAGCTTTCGTATCCTGCTCTGGCGGCGCAGGCGGAGCAAAGCTCGAGCTGTGTCATATCTCCGTTGACGATGGTTTTTATTCGCGTATCCGCTTCATTTTTTCCGCACATCTGACAGATCATGCCGCGTCACCCTTTCGGTACTTTTTTAGGTCTCCCGTTTTTTTTGTTAGCACTCTCGCAGGTCGAGTGCTAACAATTTCATTATAGTCGGTTTTCTGCGCTTGTCAATACGTCGGAACAACTTTTTTTCAAAAAAAACGACAATATTTTTAAACATCATATATCGCCGCCCCGTGGCGCTTCCGGGACGATCCGGCAGAAAAAATTTCAAAAAAGCCTTGACAAGACGGCAAAAACGTATATAATGAACGTGTTAGCACTCAAAAGCAGAGAGTGCTAACAGCAAAAAAGGAGGTGAGCGGGGAATGGCAAGGCTGAGTCCGAGGCGTGAGGAGATCCTTTCCGGCATCATAGAGGGCTACATCTCGACCGGCGAGCCCGTAGGCTCAAAGCAGTTCCTGACGACGAGCGGACTGAACGTGTCTCCCGCCACCATACGCAACGAAATGGCGCTGCTTACCTCACTGGGGCTGCTCACCCAGCCGCATACCTCCTCCGGGAGGGTCCCGACGCAGGCGGGGCTGAGGTACTACGTCGACTCGCTCATGGGCCGCTCGGAGATATCCGAGGAACAGACGAGGCGTATCTTCGACCTTATCGACCCCTTCGAGGGCGAGGGAGAGAAGATACTTGAAAACGCGGCCTCCGCGCTGTCCTCCTCGACCGGCTACGCCGCCGTGTGCACGTCCCCGGCGCTGTCGGACGGCAGGATCAAATCGGCGGAGCTGTCCGTCCTCGGCAGAAACTCGTGCCTTCTTGTGCTGACGACGACCAACGGCGCGGTCAGGACGCGCGTCTGCCGCTGCTGGTCCGAGCCGGACAGGGTCCAGGTGGGGCTGTTCTACTCCATAGCCCAGTCGCTTTTCGTCGGCGCGAGCCCCGCGGAGATAACGATCGCCTCGGTCCAGACCGCCGCCGCTTCCCTCATGGAACAGGCTCTGCCGCTGCTGCCGATACTCGGTTCGCTGTACGAGCTTGCCAACGAGGAGGCGAAGACGGTGGTCAGAGGAGCGGACAAGCTGCTCGCCCATCCCGAGACGCGGCGCGACGCCGCAAGGCTCTTCGAGCTCTTCGAGAACGGGGACAGACTCGGCAGGATCTTCGGCGACGCTTCGGGAGCCGCCGTCAGGATCGGACGCGAAAACGCGTTCGGCGCGCTTGAGAACGAAAGCCTGGTCTACGCTCCCTACCGTATCAACGGGGCGCCGCAGGGCTACATCGGCGTGATAACACCGCTTCGCGCGGATTACAGGCTGCTCATAGCAAGCGTTGAGTTCGCCGCGGGAGTTCTCGGAGAGCTCCTGAGCAGAGCGGCGGAGTAACGGCGGAGCAACGACAGAATACAGACATCAGGAGGGTGACCATGGCGGAAGAAAACAATCCGGCCGTTGATACCGCCGAAGAGGCGGCGGATACCGGGAAAAAGGATCAGAAAGAAAAGAAAATGTCTTCGGCGCAGTACAGGGCGAAGATCGACGCTCTCGAAGCGGAGCTTGAAAAAGCGAAGGCCGACCTCGAGGCGGCGAAGGATTCGCACCTCAGGACGCTCGCGGAGTACGACAACTACCGCAAGCGCACCGCCCGCGAGAAGGACGAGCTTTACGTGAGCTCCAAGGCGGACGTCATCGGCAGGCTGCTGCCCATAATCGACAATTTCGACCGCGCCGCCGGCGCCCAGTCCGATTACGAGACCTATAAAAAAGGCATCGAGCTTACGGTTTCGGGCTTCGAGAAGGCCCTTTCCGACCTCGGCGCGGAGGCGTTCGGCGAGCCGGGCGAGGAGTTCGACCCCAACCTGCATGAGGCCCTCATGCACGCCGAGGACGAGACGATGGGCGAGAACCTCATCTCGGACGTTTTTGAAAAGGGCTACAGGATCGGCGACAGGCTCATCAGACCCGCGAGAGTCAAAACGGTAAACTGACAGCCGGCGCGAAAAAAAGAAAACAAGCGTTTATCGACAACAGAGGATATAGGAGGAAAAAACCATGTCAAAGACTATAGGCATCGATCTGGGAACCACCAATTCATGCGTAGCCGTCATCGAGGGCGGCGAAGCGAAAGTCATCGTCAACTCCGAGGGCGCGCGCACCACGCCGTCCGTCGTCGCGTTCGGCAAGAACGGCGAGAGGATGGTCGGCCAGGTCGCGAAGCGTCAGGCTATCACCAACCCCGACAGGACAGTCTCGTCCATCAAAAGGCAGATGGGCTCCGACTACAGGGTGAGGATCGACGACAAAGCCTTCACCCCGCAGGAGATCTCCGCGATGATCCTTCAGAAGCTCAAGGGCGACGCCGAGGCTTATCTCGGTTCGGCGGTCACCGAGGCGGTCATCACCGTCCCCGCGTATTTCACCGACGCCCAGCGCCAGGCGACCAAGGACGCCGGCAAGATCGCGGGCCTTGACGTCAAGAGGATAATCAACGAGCCCACCGCGGCCGCTCTTTCCTACGGCATCGACAAGGGCGAGGACCAGAAGGTCATGGTCTTCGACCTCGGCGGCGGCACCTTCGACGTCTCCATCATCGAGATGGGCGACGGCGTGCAGGAGGTCCTTGCCACGGCGGGCAACAACCGCCTCGGCGGCGACGACTTCGACCAGAGGATCATGGACTGGCTCGCCAACGGCTTCAAGGCGGATCAGGGCATAGACCTCAGGGGCGACAAGATGGCGATGCAGAGGCTCAAGGAGGCCGCCGAAAAGGCGAAGATCGAGCTTTCGAACGTCACCAGCTCCAGCATCTCCCTTCCCTTCATCACCGCCGACTCCACCGGCCCGAAGCACCTCGACATGACGCTTACCAGGGCGAAATTCAACGAGCTGACCGCCGACCTCGTCGAAGCGACGATGGGCCCGGTGCGCCAGGCGATGAAGGACTCCGGCCTTTCCAACTCCGACATCAACAAGGTACTCATGGTCGGCGGTTCCTCGAGGATCCCCGCCGTCCAGGATTCCATCAAGGCCTTCATGGGCGACAAGCTCTTCATGGGCATCAACCCCGACGAGTGCGTCGCCATGGGCGCGGCTCTTCAGGCGGGCGTGCTCCAGGGCGACGTCAAGGGTCTGCTCCTGCTCGACGTCACTCCGCTGTCGCTGGGCATCGAGACCCTCGGCGAGGTCTGCACCAAGATAATCGACAGGAACACCACTATCCCCACCAAGAAGAGCCAGGTCTTCTCCACCGCCGCCGACAACCAGCCCTCCGTCGAGATCCACGTCCTTCAGGGCGAAAGGGAATTCGCGAAGGACAACAAGACCCTCGGCAGGTTCATTCTTGACGGCATCATGCCCGCCCGCAGAGGCGTCCCGCAGATCGAGGTCACCTTCGACATCGACGCCAACGGCATAGTGCACGTTTCCGCCAAGGACCTCGGCACCGGCAAGGAGCAGGCGATATCCATCACCGCCAGCACCAACATGTCCAAGGAGGACATCGACAAGGCCGTCAAGGACGCCGAGCGCTTTGCCGCCGAGGACAAGCAGCGCAAGGAGGAGACGGACGCCCGCAACGCCGCCGACCAGATGGTCTACGAGTGCGAGAAGATACTCTCCGAGAACGGCGACAAGCTCTCCGAGGAGGACAAGAACGACGTCCGCGGCAAGATAGAGTCCCTCAAGGAGTCTCTCAAGGGCACCGACGTCAACCTTATCAAGAACCGCCAGCAGGAGCTCCAGAACGCTTTCTACGCGGTCTCCGAAAAGATCTACAAGGCCAACGCCCCGCAGGGCGACCCGGGCGCGGGTGCCAACCCCGGCTTTGACGGCGGCGCCGGCCCCGATGAGAACGGCTACTACGAGGCCCCCTACACCGACGTGCCGGACGACAACGGCTGATCGCTGAGGGTCCGTCAAAAGTCTCAACGTTGAACAGTGACCGGCAGGCGGCGTGAAATACGCCGTCTGCCGGCGAACGGATAAGGAATGGACAATGGCTGAAAAACGCGATTACTACGAGGTCCTGGGGCTTTCAAAGGGCGCGGGCGAGGACGAGATCAAAAAAGCCTACCGCGAGGCCGCCAAGAAGTACCACCCCGACCTTCACCCCGGCGACAAGGAAGCCGAGGAGAAGTTCAAGGAGTGCAATGAGGCGTACGAGGTGCTCTCGGACCCGCAGAAAAAGGAACGGTACGACCGCTTCGGTCACGCCGGCGTGGACCCGAGCTACGGCGCGGGCCAGGGCGCGGGCGGCTTCGGCGGGGGCTTCGACCCCTTCGGAGGCTTCTCCGGCTTCGGCGGCGACTTCTCCGGCGCGGGCGACCTCGGCGACATCTTCAGCTCCTTCTTCGGGGGCGGCAGGACCAGGCAGGACCCCAACGCCCCGAGAGCCGGCGGCGACATCACCGCTTCCGTGACGATCACGCTCGAGGAAGCCGCCAAAGGCGTGGAGAAAAATATCGAGGTCGCGAGGATCGAGGTCTGTCCGGACTGCTCCGGCTCCGGCTGCAGCCCCGGGACGTCCGCGGAGACCTGCCCGGACTGCCGCGGCACGGGCCGCGTCACGAAGCAGGCTCGCACGCCGCTGGGCGTCATAAACACTCAGACCCAGTGCCCGAAGTGCGGCGGCAAGGGGCGTATCGTGAAAAGCCCCTGCGCCAGGTGCAGAGGCGGCGGCAGGGTCAGGAAGAACGTCAGCCTCAACGTGAAGATCCCGCCGGGACTGGACAACGGCAACGTCTACAAGCTGCGCGGCCAGGGCGACAAGGGCGTCAACGGCGGTCCCGCCGGCTCGGTCAACCTGCAGATAAACGTCAGGCCGCATGACTTTTTCAAGCGCGACGGGGCGAACCTGTGGTGCGACATGCACATCTCGTTCGCGCAGGCTGCCCTCGGCGCGGAGCTCAGGGTCCCCACGCTCGACGGCTCCGTGAAGTACACGATACCCTCCGGCACCCAGAGCGAGACGGTCTTCAAGCTCAGGGACAAGGGCATGCCCGTCTACGGCACCCGCAGCAAGGGCGACCAGCTCGTGAGGATCAAGGTCGACGTCCCGAAAAAGCTCTCCGAGGACGCGAAACGGACTCTGCGCGAGTTCGACGAGCTCAGCGGAGGCAGCCTCAGCAACCAGCCCGACGAGGACGACAAAAAAGGCTTCTTCGGCAAAGG
>JAILDS010000071.1 GCA_024689165.1 Clostridia bacterium | reverse complement strand
CTGCGACGACTGCGGGATCAATACCGTCCCGGTCTGCCCGTACTGCGGCAAAACGCACAAGAACTGGGGGAGCCTCGGCGAGCTCGTCGGCGCGATACATTACATCATCTACGGACTTACGAAGCTGTTTTCGAAGTAAGGCAACAAACATAAGCATTATTCCGCCGCGGTCCCCGCGGCGGAATTGCTATATCAGCGGATAAGAACCTGCCACTGCGCGGCAGAACCTTGGACGAACTGCGATCGTAATATGCGGATAGCCTTTTTTACAGGGACAGGCATCGACCGCTTGGCAGCTCGTTGCGTGATGACGCCCGTAGGGGCGACCCGCGTGGTCGCCCGGAACCCGGGGCGGGAACGCAGCGAATGTTTCGTAGCGAAGCGCGGGACGTGTAGTAATAACGGTATGCGTGGTCGGTGAAACACGGCGTGTGCGGATTGTATGGTTGGAAAAACACGGCGTTTGTCCGGCGGTCGGGTACGTGTTCCGCGGCGGGAACCCCCGCGGAACATCGGGCGACCACATGGGTCGCCCCTACACGGTGATACGGCGGCGATTCGCTGCTGAACGTATACCGCGTCCTGCATGAAAGACGGCCTTCTCGGAGGGAAGTTTTTTCTGAGAGGGCAGCTCCCTCAGTCGCTGCGCGACAGCTCCCTCGGAGAGGGAGCCTTTAAAGCCTCCCTCCTTGAGGGAGGTGGCGAGCGTCAGCGAGACGGAGGGAGTTGTTCGGTTTCTTTCCGCCGCAGGCGGAAAAAGTGCTGATCGAGCCGGCAGGCGAGACCTGCGCTGCTGTAAAATAATGCTGCGCATCGTTTCTGAACACAACGTGGGCTGATACCCTGTGTTCCGGGCGACCACACGGGTCGCCCCTGCACGGCAATGCGGCCGCGGTTAGTTTTAAACTATAACTGCGTTACAGACTGAAATCGGCGGGCAGCTGAGCTGCCCGCCGGATCGTTCATATTCTTTGTTGGACTGCGATATGATCAGTACTGGAGGTCGTTGATGCGCACGCGGTTGGTAAGGGTAGCCTTGCCGTTGATGGTCATGAGCATCTTGATCGAAACGTCGACGTGGCCGGGGACGGTGTACTCGATGAGAGTGGCGTGGTTCGCGGCGATGTCGAAGGTAAGCACGACGGTGCAGTCCTTGTAGGTGACGTCAAGGCCCTGAAGAGAGGCGCCGGGGATCTTGTCGGCGTAGCCGTTGACGGTCTCGACGGCATTGGACTGGGACATGCAGTTGAAGATGCCGCCGGTCTTGGAGGTGGTGACGCCGGAAGCCTCGTCCATCGGCTCGGGGTTGGTCTCATCGTTGAGGACGATGGTGATGGTCGCGGTGCCGTCGCCGTTATCGACGCAGGAAGCCGTCTTGATCGCGCTGGCGTCGGTCAGGCCGCAGCCTATGCCCTGGTCGTTGGTGGGCGGGATCTGCCTGCCGTGGTCGTCTCTGTTGTCCTGAAGCTCGGCGGCGCTTTCGCCCTTGAGGACGCCGTCCATGATGCCCTTGACCGCGCCGGTGATAGCGCCGACGTCAAGCTCGTCGAGCTGCATCCAGTCGAGCTTGTCGTAGGTGACGACGGTAGCCTTGGTGTTGTTCATGACCTCGGTGTATTTGGCAAGGATGCCGGCGGGGTCGGTCGGAAGCGTGCTCGCGGGGGCCGCGGGAGCCTCGGTCGCTGCGGGTGTGTCGGCGGGCGTATCGGCGGCGGGGGTAGTAGCCGCGGGCGTGTCGGCAGCCGGAGTAGTGGCAGCGGGCGTGTCGGCATCAGGCGTGGTAGCAGCGGGCGTGTCGGCAGCCGGAGTAGTGGCCGCAGGCGTCGCGGGCTGGGTCGCCGCAGGAGTGGCGGCAGGCTGGGTCGCCGCGGGAGCGGCGGTGCCGGAGTTGTTGCCGGCGGAGCCTAAAATAGCCGCAAGGTCAAGGTCGTTGCCGCTGCCGTCGACAAAGCGGACGAGCAGCTCCTTCTGACCGCAGGCGGTAAAGGCGAACAGCATCGTCAGGCACACGAGCGCCGCGGCGACGCGGATGATGATCTTTTTAGTGTTCATGGTTCAGCTCTCCTATAATTTGGTGCGCGGCACAGCCGCGGTTGAGCGCCCCTGCGGGCGGGCGGCTGTCAGCAGCCGCGAAGGTCAATAACCGAGAGCGGCTTCTTCGGCCAGCTCCTCCGGGGTAAGCTCCCCGGTGTTGAGTTTAGTCGTGGTTTCCGGCGCGTACTGCCCGTATTCGTCGGTAGTGGGCTCCTCCGTCGCAGGAGGAACGGTGGTCTGCGCGGCGGCCGTCAGGGAAGCGGTCGGGATCGCGGGGACGTCGATCTGCAGCGAATAGTTGTACTTCGTCGAGCATGACGAGAACAACAGCACCGCCGCGGCGACGGCGACCGTCAGCAGAACCGCGATAACAGCCTTTTTCATGCGAAACAGCAACTCCTTCCCGAAAAGATAATCATACACTGTGATTCTACACCAACGCCCGCGGATTTGTCAATCTATAATTTTACAAATATTGAAAATATCGGGTTTTGCCGTTCATTCGCTCTGCCGGGTGAGGTTTTTGACCCACTTGTATTTGCGGAACCTGATCATGACCCAGGGGATCTTGCCCACCTCGTCGAGGCAGGTGCAGGCGTAGACCGCGAGCACGTGCCAGTGGAAAACGAACGCGCCGAGCAGGGCAAGAGGGACCGCGAGGCCCCACATGCAGGCGGCGAGGCTGTACATATCGAAAACGGTGTCGCCTCCGCCGTCGAGCACTCCGTTTATCGTCACCGTGTTGACGCACCTGCCTATCATGTAAACGGAGGTTATGATCATCATGCCGACGAGGTACTCCCGCGCCGTGTCGGTAAGCCTGACGGCGTGGAGCACGGCGGGCGTCGAGGCGAGCACCAGCCCCGTGGAGACGAGCCCTATGACGTAGGACATGTTTTTTAGCCTGACGCCGTAGGCCTTGCCTTTTTCGAGCTCTCCGGCGCCGAGCTCGTTGCCGACCATGATCCCCGCCGCGGTGCCGATGCCGTTGCACAGGCAGCAGATAAGGTCGCGCACCACTGCGGCGACGGAATTCGCGGCGGCGGCGTCGGGCCCCATGTGCCCCATGACGGCGGTATAGAGCGTGAAGCCCGTCCCCCAGAGCACCCAGCCGCCCGACAGCGGGAAAAACTGCCGCGCGAAGTCCCTGACCAGACTCCGCGGGATCCTGAAAAACCGGTCGAAAGCCGGCCGGATGAAGCCCTTTCGCAGGGTCATGACGACGCACATCGTCAGCTCCGCTGCGCGGGCTATGGTCGTTGCGAGCGCCGCGCCTTTTGAGTTCATGGCCGGCGCGCCGAGAAGCCCGAAAATGAACACCGCGTTGAGGATGATGTTGAGCACGACCGCGCCGGAGCTGATGAGCGCGCATTCCCTGACCCTGTCGGTCACCTTCATGACGGTCAGGAAGCACTGCGAGACGCCCGTCATCAGGTACGACCACCCGGCGATCCTCAGATAGCCCGAGCCGATGGAGATGAGCTCCGCGTCCGAGGCGAAGATCTTCATCAGCGCGCCCGGCGCGAGCTCGCAGCCGAGGCAGAAGACGAGGGAGATCAGCCCGTTGAACAGGAGCATGAGATCGAAAAGGTCCGAAAGGGTCCTGTCGTCGCCCTTGCCCCTGTACTGCGCGCCGAGTATGGCGCCGGCGCCCGTGACCGCCGTCACGAACATGTTCTGCACGAACTGGACCTGCGTCGCGAGGGAGACGGCGGTCATTTCGTTCTGCGCCACCCGCCCGAGCATAAGGGCGTCGCCCGCCGCGACCAGGGCGAGCATGAGGCTCTGCAGCGCGATGGGCAGAGCGATGCGGAAGAGCTTGCGGTTGAACTGCTTTTTGTCTGTTTTCATTCCGTCGTCGTTTTTTCGGCGCCCGTCAGCAGATCGAGCCAGGTCCGGTATGTGCCGAGGTCGAAGGGCGGCATGCCGCACAGGTAATGGTTGCGCCCGCGTTCGCCGGACTCGTCGGTCCACGTGAGCAGCAGCATCCTCTTATCGGAATACATCATGCTCAGCCGGGCGACTACGCGGTTCCCGTTCGCTTCTGCCTCATACCCGCCCGACGCGAGCACCTCGCCCGTCAGGATATCCGAAATCGTGTATTCGCCCCGGCGGTTACTCAGAGTGTCGTTGCAGACGCGGACGTCGTAATGCCAGTCGCGCATCTCGTCGACTATCATGGCGAAGGGCGCCCCGGAGGCCTTTAAGTAACGGTAAGCGAGCTTTTTTTCGAAAAAGTAGTCGACGACCGCGTCGGACATCTGCGGCCAGCCGTCGAGCAGGTTCCACCAGATCACGCCGCCCGTCCGGGGCTTTTTGACCCGGATGCGCTCGACGAAGTATTTCATCGCCTCCGCCTGGGAGATCTGGGAGGCGAGGATGAAGTCGTCAAGGCTCCGGGGAGCCTCGCCGAAGAGCTGCCGCACCTGCTTGTACATAAGCTCCACCCTGCCCATGCCGCCGTGCTGGTCGGAGGAATGCAGGCTCCACTGTTCGTTGAATATCGGCCAGAGCGCGTCCTCCGACACCGTTTTTTTGAGCGAGCTCAGGCAGGGGCAGCCGTGATAACCCGTTTCGGACACGAAATGCGCCGCGTTGTTTTTGTAATAGTCCGCCTTGAAGTAGTCCCTCGCGCCCCAGAGGTGCTGTTCGGGGAATACGTTTTCGCCG
>JAILDS010000056.1 GCA_024689165.1 Clostridia bacterium | reverse complement strand
GCGTACCAGTCCTCGTCTCCGTCCGTTCCGAGCGCGCCGTTGGTCTTCACGTTGACAGCGATCTCGTCTGCGGAATCAAAATCGTCGTTGGTCTCGCTCTCCCAGTCGTCCCCGGCGGTGAAAACGGGCTTGATGCCGTATGTTCCGTCAGAATAGCTCCAGGAGGGATCGACGAGGATATAATACGTGCCCTCGGATATGCCGATCTGAGGCGTAGTGACTGTGGCGTTTTTGCCGGTGGAGTCGACCCGCGCGATCTGGGTGAACTCATCATTGTAAAGCGTTGCGGACCAGTACGTCTCCTCGCTGTTGAAAACGGCGTGGGTGAACTCGAGCGAGACGGCTCCGGCGCTGTCCGTCGTGAACGTGTAGTAGTCCAGGTCGCTGCCATTAGCGAGCGCGCCGTTCGTTTTCGCGTTGACAGCTATCTCCTGTGCGGTCTCGAAGCTGTTATTGACCTCCTTCTCCCAGTCGGAAGCGGCGGTGAATGAGGCGGTCACGGCGTATTCCCTGTCGGAAAAAGCTTCCTGCCTCACTCCGATGTAATAGACGCCGGCGGGAACGCCGATCTCCGGCGTCGATACCGAGGCGGTCCTGCCGGTTGAGGTGACTCTCGCGAGCTCTTCGTACTCCTCGTTGTAAAGAGTTGCGGTCCAGAACGCGTCCTCGTCGTTGAAGACGGCGTGGGCGAGATCAACCGTGACCACGCCGTCGGTCTCGGCGGTGAAAGTGAAATAATCTTCGTCGGCCCAATCGCCCCAGATCGTTCCGTTGACCGGGGTGTTGACCGCTATCTCGTCGGCGCAGTCGAACCAGCCGTTTTCTTCCGTCTCCCAGTCGTCAGCGGCGGTGAAGAGCGGCGTGATCCCGTAAGCCGCGTCCGAATAATCATTTCCCACACGGACTTCGATATAGCACGTTCCCGCCGGGACGCCGACCTTCGCCGTCGTCACCGAAGCGGCGTTGCCCGGGACCTCACAGTACAGCTGCTCTTCCAGACAGTCGTCCTCCAAAACATACAGACTGAACGCCCAATAGGAACCAGGGTCATTGAAAGCAGTGTGGTCGAATCTGATCTGGACGTATCCCGCCACCGGGACGTCGAAGCGGAAAAAGTCCTCACTCCAATCCTCCAGGTTGTCCGTATGTACGGTGTTGATCGGGATGAGGGTATACTCGTCGTATTCCGCGCCGGCTGTGATGCACAGCGCGCACATCACGCACAGCGCGGCGGCGAGGATGATCGCCGCCAGTTTCTTCGTTCTTTTCATACTCGTTACCTCCGTAACAGAATAAGGA
Source organism: Clostridia bacterium (assembly GCA_024689165.1). Lineage (GTDB taxonomy): Bacteria > Bacillota > Clostridia > Oscillospirales > Acutalibacteraceae > JAILDS01. The sequence continues at coordinate 10,999 of JAILDS010000056.1, read as the reverse complement.
TTTTCATACGACGATACGATGATAAATAAATTCTTGCTCAAAGTCAAGCCGCGGCGATAAAAAATCTTGCAATATCCGCTCCTGCGGACCTGCCGGCGCGAACTTCGCTTGCCTCTTGCCTGCCGGCGGGAAGCGTGCTACAATATCGGTCTGAAAAACGAGGAGGCTCTTTATGATCTATCTTGATTCCGCGGCGACGACCGCTCCGTCCGAAAAATGCGCAGCTGCCGTCAGCCGCGCCATGTCGGAATACTGGGGCAACCCGTCGAGCCTCCACGCAGCGGGGCTCGCGGCGCAGGAGCTTCTTGAGCGCTCGCGCTCCATCGTCGCCGACAGCCTCGGCGCCGCGCCGGAAGAGGTCTTCTTCGCGCCGTCCGGGACGGCGGCGGCCAACACCGCCATCTTCGGCGCCCTGCGGAAAAACCGCGGCGTCGCGGTGGTCACGTCAAGCATCGAGCACCCGTGCACGGTCGAGCCCGTCGCCCGGCTCGAGCGAGAGGGCGCGAGGGTCGTCCGCCTCAGGTACGCGGAACACGGCTTCGACCTTTCGGAGTTTGAAGACGCCGTGGACGCGGATACCGCGCTCGTGACGGTCATGTACGTCAACAACGAGCTCGGGACGATCCTTCCCGTCGAAAAGCTGCGGGGAATACTTGACAGAAAAAACAGCCGCGCCCTGCTCCATATAGACGCGGTACAGGCCTTCGGGAAGCTGCCCTTCTGCGCGCCGAAGCTCGGCGCGGACCTGCTCAGCGTCTCGGCGCACAAGGTCCACGGCCCGAGAGGCGTCGGCGCGCTCTACGTCAGGAAGGGGCTGCGCATACCCGCCCTGCTGCTCGGGGGCGGGCAGGAGAACGGCATGTTCTCCGGCACGGAAAACCTTCCTGCCGCCGCGGGCTTCGCCGCCGCCGTGAGCGGCTTCGGCGACCTGCGCGCGAAGCTCGGACGCGCCGCGGAGCTCAAAAAGCGCCTCGTTTCGGACCTTTCGGCGATAGAAGGGCTCGTGATAAACTCCCCGCCGGACGCCCTGCCGTACATCGTGTCGCTCAGCGTGCCGGGGATCCCGTCCGAGGTCATGGTCAACGCCCTGTCGGAAAAGGGCATATGCGTCTCTGCCGGCTCCGCCTGCCACAGGGGCAGGCGCAGCGACGTGCTTACCGCCGCGGGGCTGCCGCCGGAGCTCATTGACTCCGCCCTCCGGGTGTCGACCGACGCTGACACGACGGAAAAAGAGCTCGACGTTTTCGCCGCCGAGCTCGAAGCCATAGTCGCCAGGGTCAGGCGCCGCGGAAAATAGTTTTTCCGGGCGGCTCTGCCGGATCGCAGACTATATATCAGATAAAATCGTCGGGCGAGAGATCGCCCTTTTTTGTTGTCAGCCCGATGTATTCCGAGCCGCCCGATCTGCCGTTGTACCACACGAGCCACTCGTCCTTTCGCCCGTCGTACAGGGCGGTCGGCTTGTAGCAGGAGTCGCCGTCCCACTCGCCCGGAGTCGGCGCGGCGACCGGGTTGTATCTGTAACGCCTGAACCGCGTCACGCCGTCGGGCGAACAGGCGCAGCAGACACAGGCCGTGTCAATGTCTTTATAACCGATGTAAAACAGCAGGTATCCGAGCTTTTTGTGCGGGATGACCTGGCAGCCGCCGATGCGCTCGCGCTCGAACTCGTTTTTGGGCTCGCTGACAAAGAACGGGTTGATCGGCGACTTGCGCCAGCTGACGCCGTCGCGGCTCTCGGCGTAAGCGAGTACGTTCGGCTCGTAGGTCTCGCCGGCGGAATACCACATCCGGTAAACGCCAGACTCATACAGCACGCAGGGGTTCATCACCGAAGCGCCCTCCCACGGGCGTTCCGGGAAAAGGACCGGCTCAGACAGCGTCCTTGAAAACGTCAGCCCGTCGCGGCTTTCAGCCAGGCCTATGAAGCTGTACCCCCTCGCCTGCCCCGTGTACCACATCATGTACTTGTCGCCGGCCCTGACGACGCAGTTACGGTTCACGCCGTCCTCCCAGCCGGTCGAAGGATCGGCACAAAGAGTTATACGCGGTGGGGTCCAGCTCACGCCGTCGTCGGAAAAGGCGACGGCGAGGGCGTTTTCCGGCCGCCAGGAGAGGTCCATCCGCAGCCTGCCGTCCTCAAGCCTTGAAACGTACGCGTCGAACAGCGTCCCGGTCGCGGGTCCGCCGTATATCGGGTTCTGCGGACACTTTACGAACATATCGTCACTCCATATCCCCGCGGATGGCCTTCGCGGTTTCGAGCAGCCGGGCGAGGATGGCGTCGCGCTGAGAGTCCTCGGCGTAAAGGGACTGATGGTGAGCCTCGAGCACGCAGTCGCCGAGGTAGCCTATCGACCTGAGCGCGTCCGTGAATTCCTTGAAATCGATCGTCCCGTCGCCGGGGATAAGATGCCCGTCGCCGCTGCCGTCGTTGTCCTGGATATGGACGGACGCGGGAACGACGGAGCACTTTCCGAGCGTGTCCGGCCCGTAGCCGCTCGCCCAGGCGTGGCCGACGTCGAAGCACCACGAGAACCACGGCGAACCGACGGCCTCAACGAGGTCGGCGACTATGCGCGGGTCCGCCGAAGCGCCCCAGAGAAGGTTTTCGGAAAGGATGACCACGCCGCACTCCTGCGCGACCGGCAGAAGCTTTTTGACGGCCTCCGCGTTGGTCTTTATGAATGCGGAGCGGCTTTTTATCGTCCGACCTCTGCTGTCGCTGTAGACCGGATGCACGACGCAGTACCCGGCGCCGAGCACGGCGGACGCCCTGATCGACCTCTCGGCGAGTTCAAATGACGCGGCGTCGGCGGGGGCGTGGGAATGAGTATAAGGGATCCCGAGAGCGTCTGCGTTCTCCCTGAGCTCCCGAGCCCAGTCGAGGTAGTCGTCCGCGAGGAAGGGCGAGGAATCGAAGGCCCAGTAATCGAAGCCCATATCGATGCCCTCATAGCCCAGCGCCGAAAGACGCGCGGCGGCGGTCTGCGCGGGATAGCCGTCCTCAAAAACATCCGTAGTGGTGACGATCCTCGGTATCAGCCGGATGCAGACGGAGCCCTCGAAGGACCTGTACTGTTTTTCGACGCCCAGCTCTTCGACCCACGCCCGGGTCTCGAAGGTCTTGAGATTGCCGTTGGTGTTCTCATAGACCCAGTCGGGGGTAGGCCAGAGGCAGACCTTCGGGGCAACGGCTTCATAAAAGTTCCTGTCCACGCCGTCCTGCCCGTGGTGCGCCATCTTGCAGTAATCGCAGTTCAGCAGCCCGGTATCGCCGTACTTCTCAACGACGTAGTTGCCCGCGTTCACGCCGGCGTCGCCGTTGAACATCACGCTCGTCCCGGCAAGGTCCATGCGCATGATCGTCGACGCCTCGTTGCAGTTCTTCCACTCGGGGTTGAAGGTGTAAAAGACCGTGAATCCCGCCGCGCCGACGCTGAAAACGTCGCCCTCGGCAAGGCTGTCGGCCTTGTCGGCGAAAGCGGGCATGAGGCGGTTGTATGCTGAGACTATCGCTGCCGCCCACTCGTCACAGCCCTCGTAGAAACCCGGGTCGTCGGGGAAATTCGCGTAGACCTTGTCGAAGCTGACGGTATCCGGCCTGTTCTCAACGATCTCGAGGAACACCTCGCAGTGGTCGTCGTGCGGGTGCGAGAGGAACCAGGCGTCGATATGCGGCTTTTCGCTGCCGGTGACCGCCCTGAGGTATTCAAGGAACGAATCCGTGTCCTGCCTGTAGCCTCCGTCTATGACGATGACCTTGCCGTCCTCGGTGGTGATGATGAAGCTGTCGCCGATCGTGTCGGTCTTGAGCATGTGTATCGCGTTTCTGTTCATGGTATTCGGCGCGGCCTCCTTCTTAAGCCCCAGAAGCTTCAGTATTTTGTTCCACAGTCTGACGAAGCGGTCGAGAAGCGACCTGAAGAACTCCGCGATCCGCTCTCCGAAGCCGACCTCCTCCGCTGCCTGAGTCACCTCGGCGGCCCCGTCCGTCTCCGGAACCGGCGCGGCGGCGGCAATAATGACGGCAGGCATAAGCAAAACAAGTATCAGCAGCAGGCTGGTTATTTTTTTTATCATATCCGCTCTCCTTTTTCGGTCACGCATTTTCAAAAGCGCCTCCATTGTACGACAACGGAAGCGCTTTTGCAAGTATAACCCGACAATCCTGTTTAAACGGTCTGTCTGAAAACGACGGTGAACGCGGTCCCCGCGAACTCCGCGCTCGTGACGGATATTTTTGCCCTGTTCGCGTCGGCGATAGTCTTGGCTATCGCCAGCCCGAGCCCGTAGCCGCCGCCGGCTGTGCGCGCCTTGTCGGAACGGTAGAAGCGTTCGAACACGTGCGGCAGGTCCTCCGCGGGTATCGGGTCGCCCGTGTTGTGTACGGTGAGCACGGCGTTTTTGTCCTTTTTTTCGAGCTTGACCGCAGCTCTGCCGCCCCTGCCCGCGTACTTCACGGCGTTGTCGACGAGGATGTGCACGAGCCGTCTGAGCTGCTCTCTGTCCCCTTCGACGTATATGCCGTCCGCGACGTCGCTGACGAGCTCCACGCCGGATTCGAAGGCCACCGGATCGAACTGCAGCGCGGCGCCCGCTGCCATCTCGGACAGATCGACCGTCTCAATGGCGGGGCTTAGCTTGCCTGCGTCCGCCTTGGACAGATACAGCAGCCTGTCGACGAGCGTTTTCATGCTCTGAGCCTCCTCAAGGGTGGATTCGACCCACTGGCTCTGCTCGGCAACCGTGCTGTCGCGGTGCGCCGCGAGGATGTCCGTGTTCGCGAGTATGACCGTCAGCGGCGTCTTGAGCTCATGCGACGCGTCGGCAAGGAAGGTCTGCTGCGTCTCCCAGGCGCGTTTTACGGGACGTACGAACAGGTTCGACAGCAGGAAGCTGACGACGAACAGCGCAAGCAGGATGACGAAGGCGAGCAGAACGCCGGTGAGTATCAGCGCGCTGATCTGCGTCCTGTAATCGAGCGAATCGGCAAGGGCGATGTGTACGGAGTCGAACGCCCCGGTTTCGGCGGTAAAAAACAGGTTCGCGCTGGGTATCTCGCCCTCGGACGCGCCGCTTTCGAGAATGGCGGAAACGACCTGCGCCAGAACGGTCGCGTCGACCGTGACTGAATTGTTGCCCTCGAACAGAACGACTCCGCTCCTGCTGACCGTGACCGCGTAGACCGCGGGCGTATACGTAACGGGCCCGAAGGTCTCAGTCGAGTTCTGTCTGTCCAGAAGGTCCCTTTTGCCGATATCCGCGAGCGGGTCGGCGGCCGCCATGGCGCTGCGCATGCAGTCCCGCAGGCTCCTTCTGGTCGAAACGCACTGGTTCGCCGTCACAAAAGCTATGACGGCGACGACGACTATGCCCACAAGCAGCATGTTTGACGCGACGAATTTCCACCGCAGCTTTTTAATCATCCCGTTCGTCCCCCTCCGCGAGTCTGTAACCTATCTTCCGCAGAGAAACTATCCTCTGCTGCGAGCCGAGGAACTGAAGCTTTTTCCTGAGGAACGAAACGTACACCTCGACGTTGTTGTCCACCGCGTCCGAATCGTAGCCCCAGACCTTCGTCAGCAGGTCGTCCTTCGTGAAAACGACCGTCGGGTTGGTCATGAACAGCTTCATTATCTCGAATTCCTTGAAATTGAGATGAACGCTCTTTGTCCCGCTGATCAGGTCGCAGGAGGACAGATTCAGCGTCAGGTCACCCTGCTTTATCTCGTCGAGCACAACCTCCCCCTTTCTGCGGGTCATGGCGCGTACGCGGGCGAGAAGCTCCTCAGGGGAGAAGGGCTTGGTCATGTAGTCGTCCGCCCCGCTGTCGAGCCCCGAGACCTTGTCCGGCACGGTGTCCTTGGCGGTGAGCATGAGTATCGGCGTGTCCACGCCGTCTTTGCGCAGGCGCTTCGCGACATCGAAGCCGTTCATTTTCGGCAGCATCACGTCAAGGATGATCACGTCGTACGCGCCGCTGACGGCCTGGTCATAGCCGTCCCTGCCGTCGCAGGCGACGTCCACCATGTATTTTTTGTCCTCGAATATCTGCCTGAGCGCTCCCGCGAGCCTTTTTTCGTCCTCAACAACAAGGATCTGCATAAAAAACACCCCGTTTCGTGTGTATGATAGCACAAAGGCTTTAAAATTGCTGAAATTTTTTTGCCATTGTTGAAAAAAACTCCGTTCTCTGCTATACTTTCTTGACAAACCGGGTTTTATTGGTATAATCAGTCTGCGCTTTATCATGGTAACACGGTAAAGCGGAGGAGGCAGCGCGATGTCCCGTTTTTTTTCCGCAGAATACTCCTCGCTCGCGCCGTACGTGCCGGGCGAGCAGCCGAGGGATAAAAAGTACGTAAAGCTCAACACGAACGAGTCGCCCTTTCCTCCGTCTCCGAAGGTCATCGAAGCGGTTTCGGAAGAGACGGACTTCAGGCTTTATCCTGACCCGGAGTGCCGCGAGCTGAAAAACGCCCTCGGCGCCGCTCTGGACGTCGAGCCGGAGACGGTATTCGTTTCAAACGGGAGCGACAGCATCCTCAGCCACGCCTTCGCCGCCTTCGGGGGCGAAGGTATAGCCTTCGCCGACGTGACCTACGGCTTCGACAGCGTCATAGCCGCGTACCACGGGCTGAAGACCAGGGTGATCGAAACGGAGGACGACCTGTCCATCGACCCGGAAAAATTCATGGGGCTCGGCTGCGCGGCGGTGATAACAGAGCCCAACGCGCCGACCGGGCTTTGCGTCGGCGTCGCCGCGATCGAGGAGATCGCGAAAAGCAGCCCCGACCGCGTCCTGATCGTCGACGAGGCTTACGTCGATTTCGGGGCGGAAAGCTCGCTGAGGCTTGCCGGAAGGCTCGACAACGTGCTCGTCGTGAGGACTTTTTCCAAGTCGAGGCAGCTCGCCGGTGCGAGGGTCGGCTTCGCCGTCGGCAGCAAGGAGCTTATCCGCGACCTCGAGACGCTGAAATTCTCGACAGACCCCTACTGCCTGACGCGGCAGAGCCTCGCTGCGGCAAAGGCCGCCATAGAGGACAAGGATTATTTCGAGAGGACGCGCCGGGCGATCATGGACGAGCGGGAAAGGACCCGCGTTCAGCTCCTCGAGGCGGGCTTCGACTGCGCCCCCAGCATGACGAACTTCCTTTTCGCAAAGCATCCCGGCATACCCGGCGGGGAGCTGTATCTGGGTCTGAAGGACAGGGGCGTGCTCGTCCGCCACTTCACGCAGCCGAAGATCTCGGACTATATCCGGGTCACGGTCGGCAGCCGCGGCGACATGGACAGGTTCCTGACCGAGGTCGGAGCGCTTGCGGCCGCGCGCTGACGCCTGCGAAAAGCGCCGAAAAAAAATAAACACGGACCGGGCGGGGCTTCCCGCCGGCGGGACTATGATATCAAGGAGACTGACGTGGACTTAATAAAGCTTGACCGGACCGCGGAGATCGCGCGGAAGACAAAAGAGACCGACGTCATCGTGCGGCTGAAGCTCGACGGCGGCGGCGCTGCGGAGATAAACACGGGCGTGGGGTTCCTCGACCACATGCTGACTGTTTTCACCGTTCGCTCCGGCTTCGATCTGTTCGTTTCCTGCAAGGGCGACACCTTCGTCGACGACCACCACAGCGTGGAGGACGTCGGCATCGCCCTCGGGCAGGCCCTGTCGAAAGCTCTCGGCGAGTGCAGGGGCATAACCCGCTACGGCTCCGCGCTCCTGCCGATGGACGAGGCTCTCATACTGTGCGCCGTCGATATCAGCGGCCGGGGCTTCCTCCGCTTCGACGTCGGTTTCCCGACCGAGAAGATCGGCTCCTTCGACACGGAGCTTATTGAGGAGTTCATGCGGGCCTTCGCGCACAACGCGGGCGTTACGCTCCACCTTGTCAAAAACGCGGGCAATAACTCCCACCACATCGCCGAAGGCGCTTTCAAGGCCCTCGGCTGCGCCCTGCGCGGGGCTGTCGCGGTCGACGGCAGGTTCTCCGACGTCATCCCCTCGTCGAAGGGCGTGATCTGACGGGCGGCGCCGGGTTAAACTATGGAAAACGTTTACGAACAAAGACTTACCGGGCTGTACGAGAGCTTCGGCTACAGCCGCTTCAGGACGACGAAGTTCGAGCCTTACGAGCTTTACTCCTTCAACCGCGACTTCCTTCGCTCCGGCAGGATAATCACGTTCACCGACCTTGACGGGAGCCTGAAGGCGCTCAAGCCCGACATCACGCTTTCCGTCGTCAAAAACAGCGGCGGGACGCCCGGGAAGCTTTATTATCTGGAGACGGTCTACCGCCCGCGCGACCACCGCTTCGCCGAGCTCCGGCAGGCCGGGGTGGAATGCCTCGGGACCGTCGACGACTACTCTCTGTGCGAGGTCGTCGCTCTCGCCGCAAAGTCCCTGCTGTGCTTTGCGGACCCCGGACGCGCCGCCGGCGAAGGCGGGTCCGCTTTTCTGCTTCTGTCGGACCTGGAGCTTCTCGGCGCGGTCTTCGACGCGTTCGGTGTGCCGGACGGCGCTAAGAGCGAGCTGACGGCTCTTTTCGAAGCCAAGAACGCAGACGGCATCAGCTCCTTCTGCGCGAAATACGGTATCGAAGGAGCCGACAGTCTCAGAGAGCTGGCGCGTTTGTTCCTGCCGCTCGACGAAGGTCTGAAGCGCCTCGGGGAACTGTGCCCCGCCGCCGTCCCCAAGGCTGAAAGGCTCCGCGAGCTGTCCGTGACGGCGGAGCTGTTCGGCGTCAGGGAGCTGCTGCGGCTCGACCTGTCGACGGCGGGCAATCTCGATTACTACAACGGTCTTATTTTCCGCGGCGTCGTCGCCGGGGTCCCGTTCAACGTCCTCTCCGGCGGGCAGTACGACCTTCTTCCGGCGCGCATGGGTTCCCCCCTCGGGGCGGTGGGCTTCGCGGTCTATCTCGACGAGGTCGAAAACAGCATCGGCGCGCCGGTGAACGCCCGGCCGGACGAGATCCTGCTCTACAACGACGAAAAAAGCCTTAAAAACGCCGCCCTCAGGGCGAACGAACTGCGCGCCGCGGGCAGGAAGGTCCTCGTCATGAACGAGGCGGAATATGAAAAGTCCGCCTCGAAGCGGCGTTGAGCCCGGCTCACCCGGCCGTTCACATACCAAATGATCCGGAGGTACCGACAATGATCAGCATCGCCCTCCCGAAGGGGAGGCTCGGCGAAAAAGTCTACGCCATGCTCGAAGCCGCGGGTTACGGCTGCAAAGACGTGCTCAACCCGGGCAGGCGTCTCGTGCTGTACGACCCTGAAACCGACGTGCGGTATTTCTGGGTCAAGCCGACAGACGTCGGCATCTACGTCGAGCGCGGCGCGGCGGACGTCGGCGTCGCCGGTAAGGATATCCTCGACGAATACTCGCCCGACGTTTTCGAGCTGGCCGACCTCAGGACCGGCGTGTGCAGGATGTGCGTCTGCGGCAAGGCGGATTTCGTCGACCCGGTCGACCGCCCGCTTCGCATCGCGACGAAATTCCCGCATATCGCGAGAAGGTTTTTCGACTCGCGCGGCAGGGACGTCGACATCGTCAAGCTCCACGGCTCCATCGAGCTCGCCCCGGTGCTGGGGCTTACGGACGTTATAGTCGACATAGTCGAAACCGGCGGCACGCTCAGGGAGAACGACCTGACCGTTCTTGAAACGATCGGCGACGTCAGCGCGCGCTTCATTGCGAATAAGGTCAGCTACCGCTTCAAAAACGCGGAGCTGTCGGAAATGGCGCGCAGCCTCGGCGGTTCCTGACGGCTGCAAAGCCGCCCCGAAGCCGGTCCGCCGGGAGCGGACAACAGGAGAAAGCGAAAAGGGTCTGCCGCCGCGCGGCAGACCCTTTTGAACTGACGAACTAAACCCTGCGACCTATTTGAACAGGCCCTTGAGCAGTTTTACGAGCTTTTTGAATACGCCGAGTATGGCGGCGAGGGTCGCCTGGAACCAATTGAGGTGCTCCTCCTCGGGCTCTTCCGGGTCCGGCCCCGGCTCGTCCTCGAAACGGACGACTATCTGCTCGGTATAGCTCCCGGCGTCCGCTCTGAACTCGTCGGGGAGCAGGTCGGCGCAGACGATGCTGAGTATCAGGTTTTTGTCCGGGTTCGCGCCGAGAGCGTCGAAAACGGCGTTGAAGGTACGGTAGCCGAGCGGCCTGACCAGGAAGTCGGACACGGCGGTGCCGGACGGGACGCTGAAATGGTCCTCGTCGACTATCTTCCCGTTTTTGAGGACGTCGTAGACCAGCTCGCCGCCGTCGGGCACAGCAAGGGTCAGCTCGTCGAACCTGATATAACTCACGGCGCCGAGGCGCAGAAGCTCGTAAGCGACGTTGATAACGTCGTATACTGCGCATTCTCCCGCGCCGGAAAGGCCCGCGACGCCTCCGTCGAACGTATAGGATATCACCCTCTGCGGCGCGGAGCCGACGACGGCCGTTCCCTGAGGAACGAACACACGCTCCGCCTGAGCGCAGTCTTCTACGGAAGAAAGGTCAAAGCCCGTCACGCCGGCTCTTACGAACACGCAGTCAAAATCGTTTTTACAGCCGTCCCACGGGACGCCGCCGTCGAAAGCATACCCGGAGCCTTCGCCGGAGATGACGAGCGTTCCGTCGTCCACGCACCAGAAAATGCCGTCGCCGCAGACGCCGTAAACGGTACATCCGACGGGCGACATGCATACGTCGCACTCTCCGTCGCCGTCCGCGTCGGGGTGGGCGACTATCGTGAGGACGCGGGCTGCCGTCGTGACCTCTCCGCAGACGGAGCAGGCGTACTCCGCGGTGAGCCCCTCCTCAAGGCAGGTGGGCGCCTTCGCGGGGACGGAAACGGCGGGCGAATGCCCCGGCGCGAAGACCGTCGCGCCGTATTCGAGCACGGTCCCGCAGACGGCGCAGACCGTGTCGCCGGTGTAGCCGTTCACCGTGCAGGAGGCGGGGACCGCGTTTTCGACACGCGTCTGCTCATGGGGGCAGATGAAC
>JAILDS010000013.1 GCA_024689165.1 Clostridia bacterium | reverse complement strand
TATGATAATTCATAGGGTTTGTTCCATTCTGAAATACTTCCCGTAGTCGTCCTCGGCTTCCGCGTAAACCGTGAAGCCGAGTTTTTTATATAACTGCAGGGCTGCGGTATTGTCGCAGTTGACGCCGAGGGCGATCTCTTGATACCCCTTTGTTTTTGCGAGGTCAAGGATATACCGAGCGATCGTTTCACCGTAGCCCCGGCGGCGGTATTCTTTGCGCGTGACCATGCGGGAGAAATACGCCCGTTTCCCGGGGATCGTTCTATATTCCGGGTTATCGTATACAAGGTGACATTCCGCGGCGATCTCTCCGTTTACGAACAGCGCATAGGCTTCGCGGTTCCCCGCTTTCTGCTGCACAAGGCAGGTCCCGGAAAAGGGACAATTGCCGCCGAACAGCACGGTGCAAGCGGGATAATAGTCAAGACCGATCTGAATGACGCGGATATCTGGATCAGAGGATCCCGGCGTATCACGCAGCGCGTTTATTATAAAATCCCGTAAGCCCAGCTCGGAGTGATCGGCGCAGGATTCCGGAAGATCATAATAATACTGCCCGGTTTTGATATCCTTTGACAGCGCGTCCAGCGGATAGCCCTTTTCACGCTTCGGATGCGGAACGTCCGTCAGAAGGAACGGCTCGGACGCAAGCGAATCGTCGGCGCTTTTGAAAACGGTGTTTTCATCCAAGATGAAACAAATCGCGTTGCGGTATCTCGCGGCAAGCGCTCCTCCGTGTGAATGCGCGAGCGAAGCGTAATATTCGATCATCTCATCGTCGTTTAAGGTTTTACCGTTCACGCGGCGAATGTGCGTCCCCGGCTGAAGCGAGGACGGCAGACCGTCAAAAAACAAGCCGCTGTCGCAGGAGAAAACCGGGATATGAAACGCCTGCCAATAAGCGCGCGCTTTCAGCTCAGCGTTCCGAAGGATATCGTCGCCGGATTCGTCGACCTGCGGTAAAGGAGCTTTCAGGTCTTTCAGCCCTATCAGCTCTATGCCGAGGCCTTCCGTCATGCGCCGCATGGTCTTAAGCTTGCTCTCATTCGTTGTGCCGAACAAAACCTTCATTTTTTCTTCTGTCATCTGATTATATTCCTGTTTCAACTACATTATTTAATGGCGATGCTTGCCAAGATAATGGCAAGCGAGAAAACGGGTACCCATCGGCGATGCTTGCAGAGACGATACAATCCGCATCTGGGTACCAAATTCAATGCTTGTGCAAGCCAATTCCTCTGTTATTCTATCATACAAGAGGAAAGATCACAATATGACTTGACAAAAAACAAAAAGTGCAGTAATATATCTTTGTCAAATGAGGATTTGACAAACTGTAATTAGTTGGTGGTTTATATGTTTATCGGCCGAAAAGAAGAGCTTGCTTTTCTGAGCAAAAAGTATAACAGCCCGAATGCCGAGTTTATCGTCATGTACGGCAGGCGGCGCGTCGGAAAAACGGAAACAATATCCGAGTTCTGTAAAGACAAACCGAATCTGTTTTTCTCTTGCAGGGAATGCACGGATATCGTTCAGCGTGAACATTTCTCCCGCGCCGTTTTGTCTTTCAACACGCCTGCTGCGGAGTATGTTACTGCTTTTAATGATTGGGGCGACGCTTTTTCGGAGCTTGCAAAAATCGAAAACGACCGCAAGACGGTGGTCGTTCTGGATGAGTTCCCCTATATGTGCAAGGGCGACAAAAGTATTCCGTCCATCCTTCAAAATCTTTGGGATCACGTTCTTTCCCGTTCCAATATCATGCTGATCATCAGCGGAAGCTCCGTCAGTTTTATGGAGGATGAATTGCTCGGCGTGAAGAATCCGTTATACGGGCGCGCGACCGGAATATACAAAATGGAACCTCTTCCTTTCGTTGACGCGATCAAATTCTTCCCGAGTTATTCCGAAGAAGATAAGATCATCGCCTATTCGATTTTGGGCGGCATCCCGCATTATCTCAGACAGTTTGACCCGGCAGTCGGTTTAGAAGAAAACGTGAAGGGTCAAATACTCTCAAAAGGCAGCGTTCTTTTTGATGAAGTTGAATTTATGCTGCGTCAGGAGCTGCGGGAAACTTCCGTTTACAATACCGTGATCGAGGCGATCGCGCTCGGCAACGCCGCGTTCAACGACATTTATTTGAAGGTTCAGATCGATAAACCGAAGCTCAGCGTTTACCTAAAAAACCTGATCGATCTGGGGATCATCAAACGGGAGTTTCCGGTGTTGACAAGCCCGAATGAAAAAGTAAACGTCAACAGAGGCGCTTATCGGCTGACCGATCCGTTTTTCCGTTTCTGGTATGCGTTTGTTTATAACAACCTCTCTCTTTTAGAATGCGGAGGAATTGAACGGATTTGGAAAAGAAAGGTTCAGCCCAACCTTCACAGATTCGCTTCTGTTGCGTTTGAAGAAATCTCAATCGCTTATATAAGAGAACTTGATTTGAAGGATAAAACGCCGTTTGAAATTGGTGCAATCGGCCGCTGGTGGGGTAACGTGACGCATCGCGATGAGAACGGAAAACCGTTTGCCTCACCGGAAGAGATCGACATTCTTGCCTGTGACGAGAAAGAAAAGAACTATATCATAGGAGAATGCAAGTTCAGAAACGAGGCGTTCGATCTGCATGAGCTTGACAAACTGAAAGCAAAGCACGAGCGCAAAGGAACGATATACTATTACCTTTTCTCTCTCGGCGGGTTTACCAATGCGGTAAAACAACATGCCGAAAAAGAGAAAAACATCTACCTGATCGAGCCCGCCGAAATGCTTGGCAGTTAAGGGGGCATCATCCCATCAATTAAACAAAAAAAGCGAAAAATCGCGATAATCAGAACATTTTGCCCTCAAAGCCGAAAACGGGCATATGCTCGAAATCATAATCCGCGAGAGAGTCAAAATAGATATTCGTCGCCGCGCTGACGTGCAGCATGACGTTGGAATCGTCGTTTCTGTCCATATGGACGAGAACGACGGGCTTGCCGAGCGCGGTCGCGTAGCCGCATTCCCACGCGGTGCCGGAATCGCTCGTGCTGCCGTAATACAGCGCGACGACAAGGTCGGATTTTTCTATCGCGGCTCTGTCCGTCTCGAATATCTCTTCCGCCCATTCGGCCGTCCCGTATTCTGCGGCCGCGCCGTGCCTCATCGGGCTGAAAAGGTCAAGGCCCCTGACGCCGAGTATCTTTTCGGCGCATTCGATATTCTTGATTTCGTTTTCATTGAAAAAAGGTCCCGCGAGATAAACGCTTTTCATTGTCTTCCGCTCCCGTCGATATGATCTTCAAGTCCGATCACAGGAATTATATATTCGGCGCTCTGAGCTGTCAAGGAAACAAACCCTGCCGAAACGTGTTCCAGGGAGCTGCCGGAACGTTTTTTTTTCGACATTTGCGACCAAAAAACTTGACAGCAAAATTGACTCGGTATAAGATGGAAAATATTTTTTAAGGGGGCTGCGGCTGCGGACGTTTTGAGCGGGATCGTTCGGTCTGTTACGAAAACGTCCTTTCGCGCGTAGGCAGAGACACGGAACTGCCGCGCGCAGGCTTTCGTATCATAAAAGATGAGCGAAGAAAACAAAAAAACCGAAGGACTGCACGTCGACAAAAAAACGCTGTTCGGTATCGCCGCGATACTCGTCTTTATCATCGTTATCGCGGGCGTCTGCACTCAGATAGTGCCGCGCGGGCAGTACGCTCTGGATGAAAACGGCTCTGTCATCGACGGTTCTTACGAGACGCTTCCCGATTACCGCATGCCGATCTGGAAGATCGTTCTTTCGCCCGTGCTGGCCTTTACTTCTTCAAACTCCGTTACCGGCGCGGCTATAATCGCGATACTGATCCTAGTCGGCGGCACGTTCCTGATCCTCGACAAGATCGGCGTCCTCAGATACATGATGGCCGTCATCGTCCGGCGTTTCAGGTCGCGGCGATTCCTTTTGATAGCCGTGATGGTGTTCGTTGGCATGGCGCTGTCTTCAACGGCGGGCATATTGGAGGAGAGCCTGACGCTCGTGCCTATAAGCGTCGCGATAGCTCTTGCGATGGGCTGGGACTCTCTGACGGGCATCGGCATGAGCTTTGTCGCGGTGGCTTTCGGCTTCACGGCGGCGACGTTCAACCCTTTCAACGTCATCACCGTGCAGCGGCTCGCGGGGCTTGTGACTTTTTCGGGCCTGTGGCTAAGGCTCATCGTATTCGCGGCCGTCTACGTGTCCCTGACGGGCTTTCTGATCTTATACGCCTCAAGGATAGAAAAACACCCTGAAAAATCGCCCGCTTACGAGACGGACGCCGCTTATCGGGATCGTTATTCCATCGAGGAGTGCGACAAAGCCCTGCTCGACAGCGACTCGGCAAGAGCGACGAAGGTCTTTCTGTTCTCGCTGGCGTTCGTTCTCCTCGGGATCGTGCTCTCGTTCGTCCTCAGCGTCGTGGGCGCGAAAACAGACAACGGGCTGATGTCGGATATCGGCTCATACAGCTCTATGGGCACCATGGCGATATTCTTCCCGGCAGGCGCGCTGGCTGCCGCCCGGGTGTACGGCCTGAGGGGAAAGAAGCTTTTCGGAGCTTTCTGGGAGGGCGTCAAGACCATCCTGCCTGTTCTCCCGCTGATAATATTCATCCTCGCGATAACCTACGTGCTCAACGAGGGCATGATAATGCACACGATCCTGCACGCCGTCGCGTCGCTGATGAACGGGATCTCACCGTACTGGGTGATCCTTCTGATGTTCGCGTTCATCGCGGTGCTGGAGTTCTTCATCGGCAGCGGCACGGCGAAAGCTTTTCTGGTGGTGCCGCTCATGAGCTTGCTGTGCGACCTGCTTGGCGTGACCCGGCAGTCTATGGTACTTACCTTCTGTTTTGCGGACGGCTTTACAAACCTTCTCTACCCGACGAGCGGTCTTATGATAATCGCCATCGGTATGGTGGGCGTGTCATACAGGAAGTGGCTTCGCTTCACTGCGCCGATATTCCTTATCGAGGGCGTGCTGTCGATCGCTTTCATGCTGCTTTGCGTCGCGATCGGCTATTCCTGATACCTGCGGGGTATAAAGAAACGGGCGTCGGAGAGGCTTCTCCGACGCCCGGTCTGTTTATCCGATGAAGGCCCGGAACGAGCGTTCCGTATCCGGCCCGGCGGCGTAAACAAACGAGTATGAGAGCGTTCCGTCCTCGTTTACGTGGACGGAATACCCGTCGTGCCCGTTCGGACCCGAGAGCGTGACCGCAGTGTATTCCCCGTCGACAAGCTCGAAAAGCTTCAGCTCGCCGAGAACGGAGAAGCCGTCGAGGCTGACGGTCATGCTGTTCCTGCCGCCCGAAAGGGTGAATTCGCACGAGTTGTTTTCGGCCCTGACCCTCGTAAGGAAGCCGTCCTGCAGGACAGCCGTTTCCGCCTGAGCGGTCAGGGGGGCGAGCAGGCTGTCCTCACGGACGTACAGCACGTTGTCAGGAGTCTCCTCGAGCCCTGTTCCCCAGGGAAGGAGTATCATGTCGACGCGGATCCTGTCGCCTTTTTCGAAGCTCATCCCGCCGCCGTCGATCGTGAGCGCCGCTGACGTTTTGTCAGCCGCGCCGTCGTCCCTGACGGCAAGCCCCAGCGCGGTCGTTTCGCCGCCGCGGGTAAGAGTCGCGTTCCTTACAAGCACGCCGACGTTGCAGCCGAAGCCCTCGCCGATATAGTGCCGGTATTCTTCGCAGACGCTCAAAAATGAGAAGTACGGGGCCTCGCTCCCGAGCGGATAAACCGTTTTTCCGTTTGTTCCGATATCCGTCAGGACGGAGTTGTTCGCGCTGTCCAGATAAGCCAGTGATTCAAAACGAACGAAACGCCCGTCCATGTAAAACAGGTCGAGCTGCGACGAAACGTCGCTGAACGACGCGTCCCGGAGGAACTCGAGGTCTATCGTGTAATACGTGCGGTTCTCATCGGTCTGAGGGAACTCCATATGCCGGAGCGAATATTTATAATCCCCGCTCGGGGAGAGGAAATAAAGCGTCGCGTCTGCGTAGGTCTGCCCGACGCTGTCCAGCGTGTTGCCCGTAAACGCACCCTGAAGGGGAGCGCCAGTCCGCCGGTCGACGCAGAAGTACAGCTGTCCCTGAGAGTTGAACTGAGGCTGTCCGGACCACATCGTGCCGCTCGCGCAGCGGAAATCGGGCAGCAGCCAGCCGTTCAGGTCGGCACCGTACGGAGCGATGCAGTTCGTCTCCGTCACCCCGGTCGAAAGATGGTAATAAGACGTGTGGAACTCTATCGACGAAAGCTGTTTGAGCGGGACTTTTCCCCAGTTCTGATATAGCTCCTGAACGATGAAGCGGGTATCTTTACCCTCTTCGAAAGCTGCCGGAAAGATTATATCGGAGTAGCTGTAGTCGACGTAGCTGTAACTGCGGTCGCCGTAATCGCCCTGAAAGTTTTTGCACACCTCGCAGTCGATGGGGACGAGAAGCCTGTTTTCATCATACACGGCCGCGCCCTCAAGCATGCCGCAGTCGGGGGAAACGCGCAGGAAAACGCCGCGGTCGGACCCGTCGCCGCTGACGCTGAGATCGGCCTCGAAGCGAAAGTCGGGTATTTCGTAATAAGCCTCGTTGAACCCGGTCCCGGTCATGGTGACCCGGTAGGTCCCGCGGAGCGGTTCATAGCCGACGGCCTGAGCGTCGGCAGTCGTGGAATTGACCGTTACCGTCAGGGGGTTCCTTTCCTCAAAGGAGGCTTTTTCCACGCCTGCGAAGTCATGGGTCCTGTCGGTATAGACGCGGCAGCCGAAGGTCGGGCAATAGGTCTGATGATCGCCGGTCTCGTCGTATTTGTTGATCCCGGAACCGCTTTCGTAAGCCGCCGTCTGAACGACGGAATAGCTGCCGAGAAGCTTGCTTACCTCAAGCTTTGCCGTAGAGCCGTCGGCGGGGATGATAAAAGCTGCGACGCCGACGTCCTTGATGTCGAACGCGGCGTACTCGACGGTCTGCGGATCGAAATCCAGGTCGGAGTGAACGCCGTCTTTGTCGCGTATCTGCACGGCTTCGACGGTACTGACCGGAATGTCCGTCTGCATGCCGAAGGAGTCGAGTGTGTCGGTCGCCTCATCTGCGAACATGGAATACTGAAGGTACAGCCTGTCGGAATAAACGTGGAAGGTCTTGTCCGGGCGGAACATACCGGTCTGGGTGTAAAGGTCGCGGACGTGGCACTCCCAGTAGTATATCCCGAGCCTTACGGAGTTCACACGCCCCGGTTTTGAAGAGACGGAGGAGCTGTAAACCCCGCCGGAGGTGTTCTTGCTCCAGCAGTCAAAGCCGTTTTTGATGTAGACGTTGCCGTCCGGGTCGGTCAGAGTCGCGGTGTTGACCTTGCCGAGAGTGTGTGTGAGCACCATATTCTGGTTCGCCATACGGTAACCGGACTTGTCGGGGTCCGTGTACGCGCATTGAACGCCGTTTTTCAGGCTCGAAGCAAGCGCGACTGAGCCCGAAAGCGGGCTGTCGAAGTCTGCCGTACCGGCGTAAGAGGAGCTCGGAGCGGTGAAATCACCGGATTTCGGCATATACGTATCACCCCTTATGCCGGCGAAGAACGACTGAACGCACATCAGTATGGCTGTGAACCATACCGCCGCCCTGCGGAAAATGATAAGAAACGACATAACGATTCCCTACTTCTGTGTTAAGTTCATCGATATCCTGCCGAAAGCGGCGGATAAGCTGTATAACGGCTGAAGGACCAGGTAAATGAACTCGCCGGGAAGCAGCTCCGATACGCCGATGTTTTTCAATACCGGTCCCTCTCTGTACCGCAGGTCGACGCCAAGGCTGGAGTATGACCGGACGGAAGCGCAGTCCTCCGCCTCATAAAAACGGTAACAGAGCTTTCCGTCGGAGGTGGAGCGCATGGAGTTGAGTATATTCAGACTGCCGCCGGAGAGTCTTAGCATCGGGTCGGTCTTGGACGAGCCGTCGCTGCCGACGTTTACGACAAGCGCGGAGCTGTTGAGTGAAACAAGGAATGACTTGCCGCCGTATATAAACGTATTGAAAACGGTGACGTCCCTACAGTGCGAAAGCGTGATGAACTCCGTCCTGACGCGTGTGATGGGTATGAAGACGTAATCAAACAGGTTGTTTTCGGTAATCCTGCCGGCAAGGTCGTCGAGCCCGAGATTCGAGTAACCGTTCCTCGGCAGCGCGTTGCCGTTCTGAAGGCACCCCTCTATATACGCGCCGGAGCAGCCTTCAAGCGAGAACATGGACTCGCAGCAGCATCCGACGACCTTTTTGATATAGGCGTTGGAGGAGTTTTCAAGCCTTATCCCGACGGATGCGAGGGTGATGAAGGTGTTCGTGACGTAGATATCGTCGGCGGAGGAATAAACTGCCGGCACGGTTTTTGAATAGTCGCCGGAAGCGTCGACGGGATTGTTCGCGTAAAAGTCGATCCTGATCCCGTTCACTCCTGCGCCGTTCCCTCCCAGGATTATCAGCCCGTCACCGGCTTCGGCGTTCTCTGCCGCGTCGTAGCCGTAATACGAGAGGATCAGGGTGCCGCTGCTGCTGCCGCCCTGGTCGCGGGTCGGAACGGACGAGCTGCCTCGGAGCTCAACGCCCGCCGGGACCGTGACCGGAGCGTCAAAACGGTAGACACCGCCCGGGAGGTAAACCACACCGCCCGTCGCGGCTGCTTCAGCGAGCTTTTCATTCACCGCCGCAGAGGCGTCTGTCCTGCCGGACGTGTCTGCTTCGACAACGTAGAGTATAGGATCCGGTTTTTCGTAAGACCTCCCAGTATCAGGCGCAAGCGACGACGTATCGGTTTTGTACCTGCGAATGTTCCTGCCTCTGATCCTGCCGTTGATTTTAACGTCGGTGAGAACGAGCGCGTTGTCGCCCGGGTTGTAAACCGCAAGCTCGCTGCCCGAGAGAGAGGACGAGCATACGCTCACGCCCCAGCTTTTCCCGCGGGAGTCGAGGATTTTTTCCGGAATATACATCCCGAAATCGCAGTCTTTTACTATAAGCCCGTAAAACTCGCCGCTGAAGCAGTAGCGGAAACCCTTGCGGAAGGTCACGCCGTATTTCATGTTCGATACGCGGATATCGGTGAACTGCGGCCACTCAAGGTCGCCCAGCGCAAGACCGACTCCGTTTGAACGGGTATACGCGTTCAGTTCATCCTGGTCCGGGGCGTTGAACTCAGCCCCCGCCTCGATCCAGTACCTGTTGTCGATGTAAAGCGTTTTATAGGTGTCCACGTCCGCGGAGTTGTATGAATTCAGCCCTTCGAAAAGGCAGGTCCCTTTGACCGTGTCGACGGTGAACATCTCGTGGCACTGACTGATCCCGTTCTCGCATTCGGAGCTTGCGCCTATTCCGCGGTACGAATTGAGCAGAGTGCAGTTCATAACGGTCGAGAGCATATAGTCGCCGTTGCCGATGACGAAGAACGTGAACGGATAAGGCCTGACCTCGTCGAGCGTCTGCCCGGGATACCATACCGTGAGCCCGACGGCTCCTGCGCTCGCGCCGACGGTGATCAGCGCGGGCGTCATGACGTCCTCGCTCGCAACGTCAGCCACGATAATAGTGCCGTAGTCGTTGCCCGAATCGGGGTCTTCCCAGTCGCCTCTAAGCGTGACGAATTTCGGGATGCTGATAGGGGAACAGAGCCTGTAGCGGCCCACCGGAAGAAATACCGTGCCTCCGCCGGACAAGGCGCAGTCGTTGAGCGCGGCCTGCAGGGCTTCGGAAACGTCCTCGGAGCCCGTCGGGTCGGCAGAGTACGGCGCTTCGGTCGCGACGACGTCTGCGATCACCACGTCGTCGGTCGGATAGACCGTCTCGACGATCCGCTGCGCGCCTGTGTTATCGGCGGCAGCGAACGGGAGTACGGCAATAACGAGAACTGCGCAGAGAAAGAATGATGCCGTTTTTTTCATTTTATGGTCGCCTCTTTCCGTTGCTTATATTTTTATTACCTCGACCCCGGATGAAATGTCGGAGCACAGGGAACAGGCATATCCGGGGGCGATCCCAAGCCCGGTGAAGAATATGCCGAGGCTGTCCGGATCCGTAACGTCAAAACTCTTCAGCTGGGTGCGAAGACCCGTCCCGAGGAGCTTGATATAACTCTCTTTTTTTGTCCAGATATCAAAAAAGACCCGCTGCCGTTCGTTTTCGTGACTTGATAAAATCAGCTCCGTTTCGGCGGGGCTGAACATCCTGCGGGCGATACTCTCACAGCGGGCGGGGCGGATCAGCTCGCAGTCCAGACCCACCGCGGCTCCGTCGCAGCTTATGGCGCAGGCGGCGAGCAAACCGGAGTGTGTCAGGCTAAGATCGCAGCCGAAGCCCTCAAAAACGGGCTTGCCGTACTCATTGAGGGCGTAGTTTGTTTCATCCGGGATACCGGCGCGGCGCCTGGCGGCGTCAAAGCAAAGCCCCGCCGCCAGAGCGAGAGCCTTATCTTTTTCCGGGGCGGAATCATATTTTTCCCTGCGCTGAGCGGTCAGACCTTTGACGGCGCTTTCAATGCCGCTGATGGAATCCGCCTCGCAGGTGAAAACAAGGATCATACTCCCGAATATGCCGAGAATCCTCCGTCGACCGGGATTATGACGCCCGTTACGAAGCCGGAACAGCTTTCATCCGCAAGGTAAAGGAGCGTCCCGGTCAGATCTTCCGTCGTGCCGAAGCGGCGCATGGGGGTGTGAGAAATGATCTTGTCCGATCTGGGCGTGAGGCTGCCGTCCGGGTTGAACAAAAGCGTTTTGTTCTGGTTGGTCGAGAAAAAGCCGGGGGCCATCGCGTTTACCCTGATGCCGACCGGAGCAAAGTGGACCGCCATGAACTGCGTGAAGTTCGACACAGCGGCCTTAGCGGCCGAATAAGCGGGGATCTTGGTCAGGGGACGGTATGCGTTCATCGACGATACGTTGATGATGCATGCGTTTTCCTGTTTTGCGAGACCCGGCGCGAAGGTCTGAGTCGTCAGCAGGGTGCCGAGGAAATTGAGGTTGAATACGAACTCGATGCCCTTGGGGTCGAGGTCGAAAAATGTCTTTACGCCTTCGGCGGCGGAATCGAGGTCTTCGGGGTCAAGCGTTTCCTTTGTGGTCGTTCCGAGAGGGCTGTTGCCGCCCGCACCGTTGAGCAGGAGCTGGGGCTCGCCGAAGGCGGCGACGACCTCGTCCCTTGCCGCTGCGAGGCTCGCCTTGTCAAGAACGTCCGCTTTGACGGCTATCGCCCTGCCGCCCGAGGCGTTGATCTCATCGGCAAAGGCCTGCGCGGCGGAGACGTTGATGTCCAGAAGGGCAACGTTCATGCCCTGAGCCGCAAGATCCTTTGAAAAAGCTGAGCAAAGGACTCCGCCCGCTCCGGTAACTACGGCGGTGCGGCCTTTTAAAGTCTTATGTTCGTTCATATCGGTTTTTCCTCCTGTATTTTGCTTTGCGCGTTAACCGAAAGCCTTTTCTATCGCGCTGCCGAGTTCGGCTCTGACCTTCGCAAACTGAGCGTCGAAAAGAGTATAGTGGGTAAGGTCTTTGCTGACCTTGGCGATCACGCCGTCGACGTAGTCCCTGCCGAAAAGATCTTCGGCGATGGTGAGGTATTCATAGTCCTCAATGCCGTTCGTGACTGCTTCAAGGCGCAGGGATGAGGCGGGGAAGTCCTGGCCGAGACGGTAGCCGTCGTACATCAGGTTTCCGTCGCCGAAGGTGTCAGCACCGGTCCACGGGGTCGTATGGGCGGAAGACCAGGAGTCGACAACGTCGCCCCACCAGTTTGTGCACCAGTAGAGCAGACCCGTCACGTTGTACTGCTTCTGCTGCCAGAAAAGGAGCCTGTGCTTTATACCGTCCTGCTGGACGAACAGGTTGCAGTAATCGCTTGTCGGCGACGGCCCGCAGCAGACGTACCACCAGAGCTTGTCGCCATTCTTTTGACGCGCCCATGCTTTTTCGGAGAAGGATTCTCCGTCAAAAACGACCGTTTCGGGGCACATGATCGAGCTTTTTCCGTTCTGAAGGTCCACGCTGTAATGGGTCCCGTCGTCAAGCTCGACGGTATTGACGTAGAACGGCGTGACCATGTTGTAATCCGGATAAAGCGAGGCGAGTCTTGCGCAGATGGAGTTGTAGCGGTCGTAATCCTCCTGCTTCGTCGGCTCGTCTATCGGGTAGAAATAAGCCTTGTTCAGCCATTCCTCGTTCGTGCTGAGCTTTTCGTAATAAGCTCTTATCTGCTCGTCGGAACCGTAGGGTATGCAGAAGGAGGTGCAGCGGGGGTCGCTCATGTAGGCGTCCGCCTCGTCGGAAAGGATATCGACCGGCAGGTTGTAAGCGGAGATCTTGTGTTCAAGCAGGAACTCGTAGTAGTTTTTGTAGAGCTGCGAGGCTGCCTCGGAATTGACGTCGACCCTGTGGGCGCGGGCTATATCGCCCTTGCCCAGGCCCATTGCCGTGTCCATGGACGGAGCGTCCGGCAGAACGAAATCCCACACGTGCGCGTGGACCGTAACCGACAGGTTCTCATATTTGTTGTCCGGCTGAGTCGTGCTTGTGAGGCTGATCGTCGCTGTGTAGTCTCCGGCAGGGGTATCAGCCGTGGTCCTGACCCGGATGACGAACGGGTAGTTGCTGCACCCGAGCGCGGAAAACTTGTAATCGGCGGTCACCGGAACGAGCGGGTCCGGACAGCTGCCCATAATGGTTTCGCCGGTGGTTTTTATGTAATACTCCTCAAACAGGCTCGTTTCAAGCGTGTTCCCGTTTTCATCGGTGAAGTCGGTGCAGGTCAGAGCAAGGTTGCTCCTGTTGAGACGCATCTGGAATGCGATCTGGCAGTATTCGCTCTCGTTTTTTGCCAGCTTCATGGTGTAGTCGGCTGTTTTGTCGAGAGCGCCGGTCTTGGGTATCTTCGCGGTAGGTTCATAAAAGCTGTAGGAAGGGACGGACAGCACGTATTCATGCACGCCCCGGACAAGAAGCTGGCTTACGGTAACGTCCATCGAGGAGCCGGAAGAGATAAAGATCATCATAGCGGTTAAAACCGCAAAGATGCGGCGCAGCTGTGCAAGAACCGATGAAAGACCAAACATGTCGACCTCCTGTGTTTTTTAAGACGTCCATATTATACTCCGTCAGTCTTTTGAAAGCAAGCGGTTTTCGGCGCGCCGGCGGATTTCTGACCGATTTACGGTTTTTTGAAAAACCGCATCTTGAAAACCGCTCCTGCAGCAGTTATAATGGAACAAAGGAACGCTTCGGAATACTTTATTCGCAAAATCAGACGGCGGCAGTCGTTTTGTACCGGTCAGCATATGGAGATAAACATCATCAGGGAAAAACGCAGGAGCTTTGAGCTGAGGGTCACAGACGGAACGCCGGTCCTGCGTGTCCCGAAAAAAACCACCGACGCCGAGGCGGAGGAGTTTCTGCGCAAACACCGCCGCTGGATAGAAAACCGTATCAGCTCATACGAGAAGCAAAAAGAGATCGAGGCGTCTGCCGAGCCACTTACCGTTGAGGAGCTGCGGGAGATTGCCGGCAAAGCGGCGGTCTATATCCCCGAAAGGGTCGGATATTTTGCCGGTGTCATGGGGCTGAAATACGGCAGGATAACCATACGCAGGCAGAAAACGAAGTGGGGGAGCTGTTCTTCAAAGGGCAACCTGAACTTCAACTGTCTGCTGATGCTTGCGCCGCCCGAGGTGATCGACTCCATAGTCGTTCACGAGCTGTGCCACCTCAGGTACTTGGACCACGGCAGCGGATTCCGTTCCATGGTGCTCAAATACTGCCCCGATTACGACGACACGGAAAAATGGCTCAAAGAGAACGGTCGCGCTCTTATCGCGAGGCTGCCCGCCGAAGTCGGTCGGAGCTGAACGGTACTGTCCCGCGTTTTTGACGCGGCCGAATGAATTACAAATAATCGATCATGGAGGCTTGAGTATGTTTGACAAACTGACTTCTTTCTTTATGGCGGTCATCGCAGCGTTCTGCGCGATTTTCGGCATTCCTTATTATGCGACCGGCGAAAAGATCGACATGGACCGTTTCGAACTGTCCTGGGCGGACGAATTTGAAGGCGAAAGCGTTGACTGGTCGTCCTGGTCGGGCCACTACGCGTGGCAGACCAATACCGTTCGCAGGGGCGGGATCTGGAACAAAAAGATGGCGACCGTCTTTGACGGCAAGCTGACCATCAAAACGGAGTATTTTGCAGACGGTCTCGACGGCGGCCCTGCCGGATACTACACCTACGGCATGGACACGAGGAACTCCCTCATGCAGACCTACGGCTATTTTGAGTGCCGCTGCATCCTGCCCGAGGGCCACGATATCTGGAGCGCGTTCTGGCTGCACTGCGACGGTGTGTCGGACGAGACCGACGGCGGCAAAAACGGCGCGGAGCTTGACGTGTTCGAGAGCCTTTATACCGACAGCAAAAAACCGAACACCGTCAGCTCGAACATCCACGTAGACGGCTACGGCGACGCACACAAATCTCTCGGCGCCAAAAAGTATCTTGTCAAGGGCGACCCGTATTCGGAGTTCAATACCTACGGTATCGAGTGGAACGCCGACGGCTACACTTTTTATATCAACGGCAGAAAAAGCTTTTCGACGGATTTCGGCGGGGTCAGCGAGGTGCCGGAGTTCATGATCCTTTCGGTCGAGGTCGGCGGCAGCGACGGCGTCCCCTCGGGCGGCAATCTTGACGGGATAGAGTCGTCCGAATTCATTGTCGACTACGTCCGGGCGTACAGTTATAAGTAAGAATCAGCCGGAAGGATCCTCCGGCGATATCAACTGACCCTGATACAATTTTCCGGAACCGTTGACAGCCCGGAAAAGTGTGTTAAGTTACCGAAGATATCACTCAGCCAAAGGAGGCGATCGTTATGATGAACACTATGATCATTCGGATGTCATACGGATCGCCTGCGCTTGGCTGAACGTAAGGCAGTATTCCTTTTGAGCACATCCGAGCCCGGATGTGCTTTTTTCACGTCCGAAAAAAAGGAGTTGTTGCCTTTGAAGAGATTGAAAAACATACTTTTGGCCATGGAACCCAATACGAGCACCTATAAGGAAATGTACGAAGGGTATATCCGGATCGTTGACCCGACGAAGAACAACATGGAATACGCCGAAACGGAGGACTGGTGCCCGACTTACTACTACCAAAATATCGGCTTTACGATCACGGCGACGCACAAGCTCGCTCAGGACAAGCCGACAGTTCTCATCACCATTCCCTGCGGCGTTCTCGGGATCGACGTGCGCCCTTTTCTTTGTGCTGATCGTTATAAAAACCGCTTATTCGGGGGAATATCACAGCAGAATTTGTTCCCCGGCGGGAGTCGGCGTCAGCGGACGACGACGTCGATGTATTCGTCGTTTTTTGAAGCGCGGGAAACTGTTATATACGATATCGCGAACAGGACCGCGACGAACCCGGCGAAGATCCAGCCGCTGCCCGTGCTTTCCATTGAGGCGATGTAGTCGTAAGTGCCGTGGAGCAGGACCGCGCAGATGAGGCCGACGACGCTGCAAGCGGTCGAAAGCGTATGCTTCCCCGCGTACTCGTATTTCCGGGCGAGTCCGTAAAACACCCCCATAAAAATACCGAAGCAGGCGTGACCGGGTATCGCGGTGACCGCCCTGACAAGAGCTGTTCTGAAGCCGAAATGGAGCACGTAGCTGATATTCTCCCACAGGGCGAAGCCGAGGGAAGTGAACACGGCGTAGACGACGCCGTCGTAAGCGCTTGTAAATTCCCGCGAACGCCATGAGTACCGCCGCATGAAAAGATATTTTGCAAGCTCTTCGCTCACGGCAACTACGCCGAAATACAGAAGCACATTGTATGCGACGGAGTATTCGTCAAGGAAAAGATCCAGCAGCCAGCTGAACAGGCGTTCGGCGAGCATGGCAGCGAGAGCTGCGAGCACGCCGCCGCGGACCAGACTGAAAAGCAGCCCGGGGCTTTCCTTCCCGAGCCGGTCGGAACGGTATACCTTTATCATCAGAAAGACCGCAGGGATCACCGCAGCGATGATGAGTATTATGTTATACGTTATTGTGGGAGCCAGAAGGAAGTAAAACATACCGTCTTGTCCTTAATCAAGCTCGAATTTGCCCGTGTAAAGATTATAATAACGCCCCTTCAGAGCGAGGAGCTCCTCATGCGTCCCGCGCTCGACTATGACGCCGTGCTCAAGGACCATTATCACGTCCGCGTTCCTGACGGTCGATAGCCTGTGGGCTATCACGAAGACCGTCCTGCCTTCCATGAGCGCGTCCATGCCCTTCTGGACGATGGCCTCCGTCCTCGTGTCGATGCTGGAGGTCGCCTCGTCAAGTATCATAACGGGCGGGTCCGCTACGGCAGCGCGGGCGATGGAAAGCAGCTGCCTCTGCCCCTGTGAAAGGTCTGAGCCTGAGCCTGCGATCTCTGTCTGATAACCCTTCGGGAGCATACGGATGAACCCGTCGGCGCCTGCGAGCTTTGCCGCCGCCACGCACTCTTCGTCGGTGGCGTCGAGTCTGCCGTAGCGGATGTTGTCCATGACCGTACCGGTGAACAGATTGACCTCCTGCAGGACTATGCCCAGCGAGCGGCGCAGATCGGATTTGTTGATCTTGTTGATGTTGATATTGTCATAGCGTATCTTTCCGTCCGCTATGTCGTAAAACCTGTTGATAAGGTTGGTTATCGTGGTTTTCCCCGCGCCGGTGGAACCGACGAAGGCGACCTTCTGGCCGGGCTTCGCGTAGAGCGAAATGTCGTGCAAAACCTGCTTGTCGGGCGTGTAGCCGAAATCAACGTTGTAGAACCTGACGTCGCCCCGAAGCGGCGTATAAGTCAGCCTGCCGTCGCCGTGGGGATGCTTCCATGCCCAGATCCCGGTGCGCTTTTCGGATTCCCTGACGTATTTCTCGTCGATCTCGACGATATCGTTGTCGACGACGTTCGCGTGAGTCGTGTCGATGGTCTCGATATTTGCGAGAGTGACGTAACCTTCGTTCTCCTCGCTCTTTTCATCCAGAAGGTCGAATATCCTTTTTGCGCCTGCCAGGGCCATGACGACGGCGTTGAGCTGCTGGCTGACCTGCGTGATGGGCATCGTGAAATTGTGGCTCAGCTGCAGGAAGGCGATGACGGTGCCGAGGGTGAGCCCGTTGACCCCCTTGATGGCGAGCGCGCCGCCGAAGATAGCGACGAGAACGTACTGCAGGTTCGTAAGGTTCCCCATGACCGGAAAGAGTATGTTCGCGAAGATGTTCGCCTTTGAGGAATTCTCGTAAAGCTCGTCGTTGAGAACGTCGAATTCCTCCTTGTTCGCCTGCTCGTGATTGAAGACCTTGATTACCTTCTGACCGGTCACGCGCTCCTCGATAAAGCCGTTGAGCTTTCCGAGCGAGGATTGCTGCTTGACGAAATATTTGCCGCTCCTGCCGCCGATCAGCTTAATGAAAACGGCCATGAACGCTATCGTGAGCAGCACGAAGGCGGTCATGACGACGTCGGTCGCGACCATGAACACGAACACCGTCACTATCGTGACCAGCGACGATATCGCCTGAGGGATGGACTGGCTTATCATCTGGCGCAGCGTGTCGATGTCGTTCGTATAGTGACTCATCACGTCGCCGAAGGGGTGTGTGTCAAAAAAGCTGATCGGGAAGGTCTGCATTTTTGAAAACATGCCGTCCCTGATGCTTTTCTGGATGCCCTGCCCGACGTTGACCATCAGCCTGTTGTAGAGCAGCGCAGATACCACGCCGACGGCGTAAAGCACCGCCATCTGAACTATCGCGAGGGCAAGCGGACCGAAATCGCGCGAGCCTGAGGTGAGCATCGGCGTTATATGGTCGTCTATGACGGTCTGTATGAACTGCGCTCCCCTTGTCTGGGCGACGGCGGAGAGTATGATGCACGCGAAGACCGCGAGCATCGTCCATTTGTAGGGTATGAAGTAGCTCAGAAGACGCTTCAGAACAGCCTTGTCAAGGCTTTTAAGGTCGGTCTTTCCGGCAAATCCTCCGCGCGGAGGACGCCCTGCGGGAACTCTGTCAGCCATTGTCCGTCGCCTCCTCCCCGTTATTGCCCCGGGTCTGAGACAGATAAACCTCGCGATAGATCTGATTGTTTTCAAGCAGCTCATCGTGAGTCCCGATCCCGTCGATCTTACCGTCGTCGAGGACGATTATCATGTCGGAATCCTTGACGGAATCAATACGCTGGGCAATTATGAGCTTAGTGACCTCCGGCATCGTCTGAGACAGCGCGCGCCTTATCATGGCGTCGGTGTGCATGTCCACCGCGCTGGTCGAGTCGTCGAAGATTATGATCTTCGGATTTTTAAGAAGCGCCCTTGCGATGCACAGTCTCTGGCGCTGCCCGCCGGAGAAATTGGACCCTCCCTGCTCGACGCGCGACCTGTAACCGTCCGGGAAGCTCATTATGAAGTCGTGTGCCTGAGCGGCGCGGCAGACCGTTTCCATCTCCTCATCGGTTGCGTCGGGCTTGCCCCAGCGAAGGTTTTCTTCGATGGTTCCCGAGAAGAGGACGTTTTTCTGCAGAACGATGGCCACGCTGTCGCGCAGGACCTCGATATCGTATTCCCTCACGTTGTGTCCGGCGACCCTGACCGAACCCTTTGTGCAGTCGTAAAGGCGCGGGATGAGCTGGACCATCGTCGATTTCGAAGAGCCGGTTCCGCCTATTATACCTACCGTCGCCCCCGAGGGGATCTTCAGGTCCACGTTGTCAAGACAAGGCTTGTCGTATTCTTCGGAGTAGGAAAACGTCACGTTCTCAAATACAATTTCCCCGTTTCCGACCTTGTAGAGCGGCGCGGGCGGGTCGGTAAGGCTGCTCTTTTCCGACAGGATCTCACATATCCTGTCCGCAGAGGCGCGTGAAAGCGTGAGCTGAACGAAGATCATCGAGAGCATCATGAGGCTGATGAGTATCCTCGTCACGTAGGAAATAAGCGAAGTCAGCTGCCCCGTCGTCAGCTCCGTCGCGCCGGAGTTGACGATTATCCTTGAGGCGAACCACGTGATCAGAAGCAGGCAGCTGTAAACAGCCGTCTGCATGAAGGGCATATTGAACGCGAGGGTCTTTTCGGCCTTCACGAAATCGTCGTAGATCCTGCCGGAAACGGAACGGAATTTTTCGTTTTCGTGATCCTCCCTTACGTATGCCTTGACGACCCTTATGCCGCGAAGATTTTCCTCAACGACCTCGTTGAGGCGGTCGTAGGTTTTGAACACGCGCCTGAAGATCGGGTGTACGACGCGGATTATCGAGAAAAGAGCGACGCCGAGTATGGGGACCGCGGCGACGAAAATAAGCGTCAGCTTAACGCTGACGGAGAAGGACATCGACATCGCGAAGATCAGCATGAACGGCGACCTGACCGCCGTGCGTATGATCATCATGTACGCGTTCTGCACGTTGGTGACGTCGGTAGTGAGCCGCGTGATTATGGACGACGTTGAAAACTTATCTATATTGCCGAATGAAAAGGTCTGGACGTTATAAAAAATGTTGCGCCGAAGGTTCCTCGCGAAGCCCGCCGACGCTTTTGCCGCGCAGTAGCCGCTTGCCATTCCGCAGAAAAGGGAGCAGACGCAGGCCAGGGCCATCAGCCCTCCCTGCCTGAGGATGTAGCCCATGTTCCCGGGCTCTATGCCCTTGTCGATAAGTGAGGCCATGAGCGTCGGAATAAATATCTCGAGCACGACTTCGAGAGACACGAAAGCCGGGGCAAGAAGGGAATTGAGTTTGTTGTTGCCTATAGAGCGGGACAGAACTCGTATCACAGACTCTTTTTTCGGTTTTTTCAATGCAGTACCTCTGTTCGTTTTTTTGGGATCGCCGGAGCAAAGAACGACGACAGGACGGTCACTGATCTTGCCGGGCCGCGGCTATTCGACCGATTTGAGACTTTCCGCCATGTTGATCTCTTTCATCTTCCTGCTCATGATCAGTTCGGAGATAAGGCTGAAGATTATCGTCAGCAGTATCGAAGCAGGATAGCTCCACCATGGGATCTCGCGGCTGAACATTACGGCGTCGACCTCGGCGTAGACCATTATCATACGGTGAAGGACGGTCCCGATGTAAGCCCCCGCCGCGATCCCGATGAACGTCATTATATTGTTTTCACGGAAAATGTATCTGTTGACTTCACGGTCGGAAAAACCGAGGACCTTCAGGGAGGCGAGCTCCCTGTAGCGCTCTAAGAGGCTGATGTTCGAAAGGTTGTAGAGGATTATTATCGACAGGGCGGCGGCCGCCAGAATGAAGATAATGACGACGATGTTGACTATCCGGATGATCTCATTGAAAGAACGTACGGTGTCCGCCGTGTATGAAACGCCGCCGACAGTCTCGCCCTTGAGGTATTCCGACGCTATGTCGGATCTGAGCGACGCAACGCCGTCCGTCCCCGACAGGACGGGGTCCAGCTTAGCGACGGCGTATGAGAACTCCGCTTTTGCCCCGACGATCCGTTCATACAGCGCCTGAGACATGTAGATGTAGTGGAAGGTGTAATTCTCGACGACGGCGGCGACGGGTATAGAGTACGTGTTGCCGTCGGGAAGCTCGACCGTGACGCTTTCGCCCACCGAAACGCCCATGTCGGACGCGTATTTTTCCGTTATGACCGCTCCCGAATCATTCAGCTCGACCCGTGCCCCGGTATCTGCGTCCCTCAGATTGATGAACACGTTGAGCGCAGAGGCGTTCTCGGGTACGAACAGATAGACGTCTTCCGTTTTTTTCGAGTGGTCAGACCTGCCGGTGACGGATTTCATCGACGTAAGCATCAGCGACGAGATGCGCGAGTCTTCCGTCATGGCGATAAAGTCGGGTGACGGATCGTCGAGTTTTACGGGCGACGTGAAAACAAAGGTGACGTCGTACATGGAGATGCCGTCCTCCCCGAACTGATCGTCCATCAGTGAGGAGATCGAATAAAACGTGCCGATGGAAGCGAGCATGAGGGACATGCAGCCGGCTATTCCGACGACGGTCATTATCAGGCGCTTTTTATTGCGCATCAGGTTCCTGACGGTGACCTTTGAGGAAAATGACATCCTGCTCCACAATGCTCCGGCCCTTTCAAGCAGGACACGCTTGCCGGGCTTCGGGGCCTTCGGGCGCATGAGCGCGGCAGGGGAGCTGCGAAGCTCCGTGCTGGCGGAATACGCGGCGGCTCCGACCGTGCAGATAAAGGAAACGACGACGGACAGAACGGACGGGACCATAGGAAGCGAATACCGAAGCGGCGGGATGGTATACATGACGCTGTACGCAGTCGAGATCGCCCATGGGAACAGGAACATCCCCCCGGCCATGCCGACGGCTGAGCCTATGAATCCGGCTACAGCAGAATAAATGATGTACTTCGAAGCTATCGCAAGCGTTCCGTAGCCCAGAGCGCGGTATGTGCCTATGGCGCCGCGGTCGTCCTTGACCATGCGGTTCATCGTGGAAAGGCAGACGAAAGCCGCGACCAAGAAGAAGAATACCGGGAAGATGTCCGCCAGCGCCTCCATGTTCTGCGCGGTCGTCTCTAAGCTCCTGTAGCCGGGAGTGTCGTCGCGGTCGTAAACGTACCATTTCGCGTTGGGCAGCATGTTGTACGTCGCTTCGGCGGCGGCGACCTGTTCGCTGATCTGAGAAATGCCGTTGTTCAGAGATTCGAGAGCTTCGTTGTAAGCTGTTTCGGCTTTTTCAAGGTTTGCAGGCGCGTTTGCGACCTCGCTTTTGAGAGTGTTGAGCTGACTTTCCGCCTGGATCTTTTCGAGAGCGAGCTCAAGCCTGCCGCTTGACAGCTGAGTGGACTGCCCCGTGATCTGCGAATAAACCGAGTTCAGCGTCGCCTCTGCGCTGTCGAGAGCGGCCTTGTTGGCGTCGAGCTCATCCTTTGCCGCGTTAAGAGCCACCTGAGCGGCGGAAAGTTCGACCTCGGCGGTCTTCAGGGCAGTACGGGCGTTTTCAAGGTCCTGTTCCTGAGAGGCGATCTGGGCGGCGTAGCCGTCGAGCATCGGCGTTATCGTGGCGATGGCGTATGAGACCATACCGGTCGAGGTGAGCCCGGAAATGGAGGAGAAAAGGTCGGGATACAATACCTGGATCACGCCCAGGACTGAAGAAAGGTCTTCATTTCTCAGCGAGTTCTGCTGCATCTGCTGCAGCTGGGCAAGGACACTCCTGCTTTGTTCAAACAGGTCCTTTGTAGCGTTGAGGGTGCTTTCCGCCTGGTCGTACTGCGCCTTTTTCAGATTGTATTCCTGCTGCTTTGCGGCGAGATTGGCGCTTTGGGTGTTCCATTCGGCCATCTTGCTTTCATAAAGGCTTTTGTTGGCGAGCCAGGTGTTGTAATTGCTCTGATAGGTCGCTATCGCGTTCTGATATGCGGCGGAGGAGCTGTCGAGCTGATCCTGCGCCTGACCGAACTTTGCGTCGATCTCCGCCTGCGCCTGCGCGATCATGGTCTGGCCGTTGGCGACGAGGTTCCTGAGGGTGTCGATAGTCTCAACGAGCTCGGAGAGCTGGCTGTCCGCGCCGGCCCTGGCGGATTCTATCGCGGCTTCTCCCGAACGGATGAGCTCCGGCAGCGACCTCGCCAGCTCGCTCACGCGGAAAGCGACCCGCTCGTTTGCAAGCTCCCTGACGGAAGACGCGTATTGGCTGATAAACTCCGTGTATTCCTCGGAATAGGGGTCGAAGCTGTCAGACCCGGCGATCCTTATGTAAGCCTCGGTGTAATAGTCCGCTTTGAAGTTTTCAAGCGGAACGTAAATGAAGGTGCCCAGCTTGCCGGAACCGACGTTCGTGTTACCGCGCTCAAAGGACAGGTAATACGGCGTTCTTATGACGCCGACTATAACGAATTCGGTCGTGTTGAGGACGGCGGAGATATCCGAGTCCTCAAGCTCGACGGAAATAACGTTGCCGGGCTGGTAGCTTTCGGGCGTCGACAGGGCGCTCGCGTCGACGACGCACTCGCCCGCGGAGCTCGGATATCTGCCGGAAACGAGCTCGGGGAAGTTCAGGAAGGACGCCTTGTCAGAGCCTCCAAGACGGCCGCCCAGCAGTTCGGGGTCGAGAGAATAAAGGCGGGTGCTGATGCGGGTCCCGTCGATATCGTTTTCAGCCTCGCCGTTGACTTTTACGAGGGCGTCGGCGAATTTTACGGGCATGACGGATTCGACGCCGGTGACCGCGCGCAGAGACGCGATATCGTTTTCATCAAGCCCGATTGACGACTGGACGCGAAGATCCATAAGTCTGTCGTCGGAAAAGTAGCCTTCCGCCGTTTTTATAAGGTCCGGCCCGGTCGCTTTGATCCCGATGAAAAGAGAAACGCCCAAAGCGATGATAGCCGCTATCGCAACGAAGCGGCTGAAGGTTTTTCTGATCGAGCGGAACGTGTCTTTAAGTAAGGATCGTGTCAATTGGTTTTACCACTCAAGATCTTCAACGTTCAGGGGAGTGTCGTTGACCGCGATGCGCGACACCCTGCCGTTGCGCATGGTTATCACCCTGTCCGCCATGGGGGTCAGGGCCGTGTTGTGGGTGACTATGATGACCGTCATGCCGGTCTCGATGGAGGTCTGCTGCAGCAGAGAAAGGATCTGCTTGCCGGTTTTGTAATCGAGCGCGCCGGTGGGCTCGTCGCACAGAAGCAGCGAGGGGTTTTTGGCGAGCGCCCGCGCTATGGATACCCTCTGCTGCTCGCCGCCGGAAAGCTGCGACGGGAAGTTGTTCATCCTGTCGCCGAGGCCGACGTTTCTGAGCATGACGATCGGGTCGAGCGGCTTTTCGCTGATCTGCGTCGCGAGCTCGACGTTCTCAAGCGCGGTCAGGTTGGCGACAAGGTTGTAAAACTGAAAAACGAAGCCTACGCTCTGGCGGCGGTATTTAGCCAGACGCTTTTTGTCGAGCCCGTTGATGAGGCTGCCGTTGATCCTGACCTTGCCGTCGTTGCAGGCGTCTATGCCGCCGAGGATATTGAGCACCGTCGTCTTGCCGGCGCCGGAGGGCCCGAGTATAATGCAAAGCTCGCCCTGCTCGACGGAAAAAGTTGTGCCGTCGAGGGCGTTTATCGTGACCTCTCCCATTTTGTATCTTTTGTAGACCTGTTCAAGCTCTATAAAACTCATACGCTGCCCGCCGTTCTGAATAATACGGATATACAGATTACATTATACCCGAGCCCATGTTTTCAGTCAATAAAGAAATAATGAATTTACCGCAAATAAATATACACATATTAAATAAATATACAAATATTTAATAATAACAACAAAAAAACGCCCGACCCGTGTCGGGCGCTCAGAAACGGAATTATGATTATGCCATAAGGCTCCTGACGACGGCGGCGCAGTCGGCTCTGTCCATGATCTTCGGGACGGGATAGAGCGGGTTGGCCTCGTGCAGGGCGCGGGTCACGATGAACTCGATATCCTCTTCCTTGATGAAATCGAACTTCTCGGGAATATCCATTCTCTTGTTCATGGCTCTTATGTCGGAGATGAAAAGCTTTGCCTTCTCTTCGTCCGAGCCGCCCTGTATGCCGACGGCCGATGCAAGCTGCGCAAGACGCTTGTATGCGGATTTTCCGTACCAGTCGAGCATGACGGGAAGAATGACGGAGTTCGCCAGCCCGTGCGGCACGCCGTAAAGCCCGCCGAGAGCGTGAGCGATGGAGTGGACGTAGCCGACGTAAGCGCGCGTGAAAGCGATGCCGGCGTAATGAGAAGCAAGCAGCATCTGCTCCCTCGCCTCGATGTCGGAGCCTTCGTTGTAAGCTCTTTCAAGGTACTTGAAGATGAGCTGGGTCGCCTCGACGGCTTTCTCAGCGGTCTGCTTCGTGTTGGACGAGCCGATGTAGGCCTCGACTGCGTGAGTCAGGGCGTCCATGCCGGTGGTGGAGGTTATCTTTTTCGGAAGCCCGACGGTCAGCTCGGGGTCGAGCACCGCGTAAGCGGGAAGAAGATGGGTGTCGTTGATCGGGAACTTCTCGTGAGTGGCGGAGTCGGTTATGACCGCCGCGAGAGTGGTCTCGGAACCCGTGCCCGCCGTGGTCGGAACGGCTATCATGAAGGGCAGCTTCCTGCGGATCTTGAGAAGCCCTGCGAGCTGCTGGACGCTCTTTTTCGGGCGTACTATCCTTGCGCCCATCGTCTTAGCGCAGTCCATGGGGGAGCCGCCGCCGAAGGCGATGATGCCCTTGCAGCCGGCGGAAATGTACTCCGCGCGGGCTGCTTCGACGTTGTCTACGGTCGGGTTGGCCTGGACGGAGTCGAAGACCGTATAGGCTATTCCGGCGTCCTTCAGAGCGGCAAGCATACCGTCGGGCAGACCGAGCTTGGTGAGACCGGGATCAGTCACGACGATGACGTTGTCGATCCCGTGGGAGGCGAGGATTCCCGGTATCTCCTTCACCGAGCCCTGCCCCTTGATGATCTTCGGGAACGACCAGTTGAGCAGATGCGTACCGACGAACATGACCTTCTGGAAAAGGCGGCAATAGATGTTGTAAAGGTTCATTAGTCGTTCTCCTGTTTGTGATTATTTCCCGAAAGCCACCGCCATGGTGTCCCTTGCGATGACGAGCTCTTCATTGGTGGGAATGACGAAAGACCTGATCTTGCTGCCGGGGGCGGAGATCTCGGCTCCGACGCCCTTGACGGCTTTTTTGTTCTCATCCTCGAGCAGTTCGATCCCGAGGTACCCGAAATGCCTGATGACGTCGGCGCGGATGTCGTCCGCGTTCTCGCCGATGCCGCCCGTGAAGACTATCGCGTCGATGCCCTCCATTGCGGCGATGTACGAGCCGATGAACTTCCTGATCTGGTAGCTCAGCATTTTTCTTGCAAGGGCGCACCTCTCGTTGCCCTCGGCAGCCGCGGTCTTAAGGTCGCGGTCGTCGGAAGAAAGGCCCGATACGCCCAGGTAACCGCTCTTTTTCTGAATGAGGTCGGATATCTCGGCGGGGGAGAGGTTTTCCTTTTCGGCGATGAACGGGATGATCGACGGGTCGATACCGCCGCTCCTTGTGCCCATCATAAGACCGTCAAGAGGCGTAAGACCCATGCTCGTGTCGATGACCTTGCCGCCCTTAACAGCGGTGATGGATGAGCCGTTGCCGAGGTGGCAGGTGACGATCTTGAGCTCACTTATGTCTCTGCCCATGAGCTTTGCGCATTCGCCGGAGACGTACCTGTGCGAAGTTCCGTGGAAGCCGTAGCGCCTGATGTGGTATTTCTCATAGAACTCATAGGGGATAGCGAACATATACGCCTCGGGCGGCATGGTGGAATGGAAAGCGGTGTCGAAAACGACGACCTCGGGGATGTTTTCGCCGAATACCTTGAAGGCCGCCTCGATGCCCATGACGTGGGCCTTGTTGTGGAGGGGAGCGATCTCGGCAAGCTCAAGGATGTCCTGAGTGACCTTGGGCGTAACGAGCACGGAGCCGGAGAAACGGTCGCCGCCCTGGACTATGCGGTGGCCGACGGCGGATATCTCGTCAAGAGAGTCGAGCACTCTGTGCTCGCCCTGGGTCAGAGCGGCCGTGACCTCGCGGAAAGCCTCGGTATGGGTCGGGAAGTCGACATCGTATTCGAATTTCGCGAAGCCCTCGCGGGCGGTCTTGCCCTCGAAATGGCCGCCGAAGCCGATCCTTTCGCAGATACCCTTTGCGACGACGGACTCGTCCTCCATGTCGATGAGCTGATACTTGAGCGAGGACGAGCCGCAGTTGATCACGAGAATTTTCATGTTTTACCTCCGAAAAGCTGTTGCTACAGAAGAACTGTTTGTGTTAGTATATTCCCGCGCAAAAGATTTGTCAAGCGAGATATGAGCCGGCGGAACGGCAACAAACCGAAGGAGGGAAGCAGAGATGGGCCCCGTTAAGACCGCGGCGGTGATCGCCGAGTTCAACCCGCTCCACGACGGGCACAGGTATCTCATCCGCCGCGCCCGCGAGGCGGGCTTCGGGCATATAGCCGTTATCATGAGCGGCAATTTCGTCCAGCGCGGCGAGCCTGCGGTATATCCGAAGGCGTTCCGGGCGAGGAAAGCGATCGAAGCCGGCGCCGATCTCGTCGTGTCCCTGCCTCTGCCATGGGCGATGTCGGGCACGGACTCTTTCGCCAGGGGAGGGATGCAGCTTGCCCTCGCCATCGGCGCGGACGCGCTCGTTTTCGGCTCCGAGAGCGGCGACGCGGACCTTCTTGCGAGAGCCGCCCGGCTGTGCAGGGGCACGGAGTTTTCCCTTGACGGAAGCGAAAAAATGACCTACGCGAAGGCCTTTTTCGAGAACGCTAAACTGATCGACCCGGAAGCGGCGGAATTGTTCTGCGGCAGGAACGACACGCTCGGCGCTGCGTACGTCGCCCAGCTTGCCGAAGCCTGCGCAGCCCGTCCGGAGGCCGTTCCGCTGAGCGGCGGTCGGTCCGCTCCCGTTCTGCACTGTCCTGGTTCGGCGCTCGGTTTCGTTCCAGTAAAGCGCGCGGAAGGCTTTGACGGAGCTACTCTTATACGTGAAAAGCTGTTTTCGGGCGTTCTTGAGCCGGAAGCTCCGGTTTACGACAGGTCCCGGCTCGACCTGTGCGTCCTTGCCTCTTTACGCGGCTCGTCGGCGGAGGAGCTGCAGAAGCTTCCGTACGCGGGCGGTGGGATCGGTACTCGCCTTTTTTCTGCGGCGAAAACGGAAACGACCTTCGACGGGGTCTGTCTCAGCGCCAAAAGCAAAAACGTCACGCTTGCCCGCGTCAAAAGGACGGCGATGCGCTGTTTCCTCGGGATAAGCCGCGACTATACGGTGTTCCCCGTGCCTTATTGCCGCGTCCTTGACGCGAATGAAAACGGGAAGGAATTGCTCCGGCGCGTTTCGCTGCCCGTCGTTTTCGGTTATCCGGGCATAAAAAAGCTGCCCGCCTTCGCCCGGGAGGTATATGACCTCGAGATGAAAGCGGACAGCCTTTATGAGCTTCTTTTCTGATCTCAGTACGCCGACGGCGCGCCGCTGTCATACCCGTTCTGAACGTATTCCGGAGCCTGAGCGTCGATGGATAAGAGCCAGAGATAGGCGTTGGTCTTGGCGGCGGTCATGTAGGGATCGACCCAGAACATGCCGAGGCCGCAGAGCAGGCAGCTGACGAGTATCCAGCCGATGAAGCTCAGGTCGAGCACGAACAGCTCGCCCTTATGGCCGTTCGTCAGGCGCTTGCTCTCGTCAAGGCACTGCTTCCAGCCGTACTCGGGATGGTCGACCTTGACGTAGAAAGCCATGGAATAGGCGTAGGATTTTACGATCCCCGGGACGATGAAAAGCAGGCTCCAGAGACCGATGAAGATTTCCATCATCAGCCCGAGCAGGAAGGTCTCGGAAAAATCATCTTTGAACCCGCAGACGATGTCGGCAAGGTCAAAGCTTTCATGCTCGTCCCTGGCCCTCTTGAGGAAAGCCTTGCTCTGGCCGTAATAAACAGGCCCGAACAGAAGCAGCGAGCCGACGACCGGGATGACCGATCCCGCGCTTATGAGAGCGCCGGAAAGCAGGACGAACAGCAGAGCAGTCATCCACTGCCCGGTGAATATCCCGCTGCCGAGCTGCTGCTTTGCAAAAGACTTGATCTGTATTCTGTCCATATTGACACCTCCTTTACTTACAGTCTAAGCATTGCCGCCGGAAAAGTCAAGACGTTTCAGAGCGAAAGC
Organism: Clostridia bacterium; assembly: GCA_024689165.1. GTDB lineage: Bacteria > Bacillota > Clostridia > Oscillospirales > Acutalibacteraceae > JAILDS01. The sequence goes on along the minus strand of JAILDS010000013.1, from coordinate 8,492 downwards.
GTGCGATCCGGTCAAAAAAAGGCGTAACGGCAGCCCCCACTTGTATTTCGCTTCGGTATGTGATATATTGCATACGGTTTTATAAAATTCAGCGGTCCCGGAAAGGCTCCGGGACCGTGAAAGAAGGGATGATATGTCGGAGTATAAAATGGAACTGACAGCCGAACAGCTGGCTGTGCTCGGCGGCTCCGAGGGAGAGACCATGGCGAAGATCCTGCGGACCGTCGTTGAGTTCGGCGAGATCTTCGGCGCGAAACGGCTCGTACCCGTTACACACAGGGAGGGGCACCTCGTCACGAGCTTCGGTATCGGGCTGCTCGAGCCCCTGTTCCGCACCATGGACGAGCTTATAGACGCCGGGCTGACCGCGCCGGGCGGCTTTACCGTCGACCCGAGGCCGCTCGACTATGCAAACGTTCCCTGCAACCCCGCGGAAAAACTGATCTTCAACAAGATCATGTATTCTCAACAGGAAAGGTACGAAAAACAGCTGCGCGCCGTCGGGCTCGTCAATGCAAACGGCTTTACCTGCACGAGCTACCTGCCGGAGGTCGGCAACACTCCGAAAAAGGGCGACGTCCTGAGCTGGGCGGAGTCGAGCGCGGTCGTGTTCGCGAACTCCGTTCTCGGCGCCAGATGCAACCGCAACAGCGGCATGCTCGACCTCTTCGGCTCGATAGTCGGCTACGTCCCGGAGTTCGGGCTCGTGACCGACGAAGGGCGTAGGGCGAGCTGGAAGGTTTACGTAAAAACGACGAAAAAGCCCGAGGCGCAGCTGCTGGGCTCCGCCATCGGCATGAAGGTGGTCGAGGACGTTCCTTACGTTTACGGGCTTACGGAGTATATCGGCAGCGAGCTCGATGACGACGCCGTCGCTTACCTGAAGAATTTCGGCGCCGCGACCGCTTCCAACGGAGCGGTGGGTCTGTACCACATCGACGGGCTGACGCCGGAGGCGAAGGAGCTCGGCGAAGCGCTCATCAGTCCCGACGCCAATACATACGTCATTGACGACGCGGAGCTCGAGCGGGTCAGGGAGTCTTATCCCGTCATGTGGAAAAAGAAGGACGCGAAGGCTCAGCTCTGTTTCATCGGCTGCCCGCACCTGACTTTTTCGGAGCTGTGCGGCTGGGCGGAGAACCTTTCGGACGCTCTTGCGAAAAACGGCAGGACCCGGGTCGCGGTCAGAACGGTGTTCACCGCCTCGCCCGACGTGGCGGCCAGGTTCCGCGCGACGCCGCTTTACAGGAAGCTCATAGCTTCCGGCGCGACGCTGTCTTCGATATGCCCGCTCATGTACACGAACAACCCGCTGACTCATATGAAGAATATCGCTACCAATTCCAACAAGCTGCGGACGTATTCTCTGGCGAGGTATTATACGGACGCCGAAATGCTCGACATCATCTCCGGAAAGGGGGCGGCGTAAATGCGTGAATTCAAGGGCAGGGTCATAGCCGCCGGTTCGGTAAGCGGAGAGGCCGTAGTTTCCCGCAGCGGGCTCAATACTCTCGCGACCTTCCAGAAAAGCGTTATGGACGGCAAAAAGACCGTCCTGGGCGGCGATCAGAACAATCCGGACGTTTATAAAAAAGAGATCACCGGCAAAATACTATGCCTGCCGCAGACCATAGGCTCAACCACCGGAGGGCTTGTCATCCAGACCGTCTGCGCGATGAGGATCAATCCCGTCGCGTTCCTGTTCTCAAAGCATATCGACTCGCTCGCCGCGTCCGGTATAGTCCTTGCACGCGTGTGGGAAAACAGCGGCGTTGTTTGCGTCGACTGCCTCGGCGACGATTTTCTCGACGCCGTCAAAACGGGCGATACCGTCAGCGTCAAAGAGGACGGAACTGTTGTTGTCGGCTGAGACCTGCCGTCTTTAAGCGTAAATCACATGATTGGATCGACTTTGAAGCTGCTCGCTGCGACCGACTATGACGGCACCATAAACATACACGGCGAGGTCTCCGCCGAAAACCGCTCCGCCATTCGTGCTTGGCGGGAGTCCGGGAGGTACTTCGGGGTCGTCACCGGTCGGGGCATGGATTTTTACGATACCGCCTCCGATATCGGTCTTGAGTACGATTTCCTGCTCGTCCATACCGGCGCGCAGCTCGTTCTGCCGGATGGTTCTGTCGTTAAGGAGCACAGGATCCCCCGCGATGATTTCAGTCTGCTTGAAAATTTTTTCTCTCTTGTCTCAAGGAGGGACGTTTTGTCCTGCTCCGAAACCGGAGAAGGCGAGGTGTTCCACCAGTATTACGCCCGGGCAAAGGATCAGAAAACCGCGCTTGTGTATTCCGACAAACTTAACGCGCTTTTCGGAGACAGGATAACTGCTTACGTAAACGGGCCGCATATCAATATTTGCGCCGCCGGAATCGGCAAGACCTCCGGCGTGTACGACGCGCTTGAGTATTTCGGGCTGCCCCGCGATGCAGCCGCCGTCTTCGGCGACGACTATAACGACCGGGAAATGATAATCAACCACTCCGGATGGATGATGTCCACTGCCCCGGCGGAGCTTCTCGCGGAAGCTCCGCACGTCTGCGACAGCGTCTGGGAGGTCCTCAACAGCTTGCTTCAAGCGGGTAAAGGGGAGTAGTTTTCAGTAATTCATTGTCTGCGTCGATCCCGCAGGATGGCTTACACAGAGTTCCCGAAGCGATCCCTTAGAGGTTTCGCTTCGGGAATTTTCTTCTTGTTTTTTTCTCTGCGGTGCGTTACAATGCCCCTATCCGGAGGTAGGATCATGAGCAAGAAACCTTATTATATAACCACCGCCATCGCCTACACGTCGAGGAAGCCTCACGTGGGCAATACTTACGAGATCGTCATGACCGACGCGATAGCACGCTTCAAAAGACTGCAGGGCTACGACGTCTATTTCCTGACCGGCACGGACGAGCACGGGCAGAAGATAGAGGCTTATGCGAAGGAGGCGGGCGTTTCTCCGAAGGAGTACGTCGACAAGGTCGCCGGAGAGATAAAGGATATCTGCGACAGGCTGAACACGACCTACGACCGTTTTATCAGAACGACCGACGACGACCACGTCGCCGCCGTCCAGAAGATATTCAAAAAGTTCTACGACAACGGGGATATCTACAAGGGCTCGTACTCCGGCAACTACTGTGTTGCGTGCGAGAGCTTTTTTACGGACAGCCAGCTTGTCGACGGCAGGTGCCCGGATTGCGGCAAGGAAGTGACCGTCAGCAGCGAGGAAGCGTATTTCTTCAATATGGGGAAATACCAGAAGCGGCTTGAAAAGTATATCGAGGACAACCCGGATTTCATCTATCCCGAGGCGCGCAAGAACGAGATGCTCAACAACTTCATCCGTCCCGGCATCCAGGACCTGTGCGTTTCGCGCTCAAGCTTCAAGTGGGGCATCCCAGTGCCCTTCGACGAGGGGCACGTGGTCTACGTCTGGCTCGACGCTCTTTCAAACTATATAACCGCCCTCGGTTACGACCCGGAAAACCCCGGAGAGCTCTATAAAAAGTACTGGCCGGCGGACCTTCACATAATCGGCAAGGACATAGTGCGTTTTCACACCATTTACTGGCCGATCTTCCTTATGGCTCTGGGAGAGGAACTGCCGAAGCGCGTTTACGGTCACCAGTGGCTGCTTTTCGGGGAGGACAAGATCTCGAAATCCAAGGGCAACGTCATTTACGCGGACGACCTCGCCGACCTGTTCGGCGTGGACGCGGTGAGGTATTACCTGCTCAGCGAGATGCCCTTCGCTCAGGACGGGTCGATCACCTTCGAAGAGATGATCGAGCGCTATAACTCCGACCTTGCCAATACGCTCGGCAACCTCGTGTCCCGTACGGCGGCGATGATAAACAAATACTTCGGCGGCGTCCTGCCCTGCAGAGACTGCGCCGAGGAACTTGACGACAGTTTCAAGGCGGATATCGTATCCTCCCTTGAAAAAGAAGAAAAAGCCTTCGACGAGCTGCGAATAGCCGACGCAGCAAACGCGGTGATCGCAGCTGCAAAGCGCAGCAACAAATATATCGACGAGACTGCGCCGTGGCTACTTGCCAGGGACGAAAACAGCCGCGACAGGCTCTCGACCGTGCTTTACAACCTTGCCGAGTCTATCCGCATCATCGCGGTGGAGCTGTCGCCCTTCATGCCTGAGACTTCCGCGAAGATATTCGATATCCTCGGTACGAAGCAGACGTCCTACGAGTCGATCAAGGATTTCGGCGGGTATGAACCCGAAGCGGTCTGCAAGGTGACGGAGCCGCTGTTCGCAAGAGTCGACATAAAGGACGTTCAGCCGAAGATCGACGCAATAAACGCAAAGATCGCGGAGGCGACTGCAGTGTCGAAAAAGGCGCTCGAGATAGCCAACGCTGCGTCGGGCGGTTATGAAGAGGCCGAAAAGATCGACATCGACGCGTTCGCCGCTGTCGACCTGCGCGTTTGCGAGATCAGGACCTGCGAGCCCGTGAAACGCTCCAAAAAGCTTCTGAAGCTCACGGTCTTCGACGGCAACGGCGAAAGGACGGTCTGTTCCGGAATAGCTCAGTGGTACAAGCCGGAAGACCTTATCGGCCGCAGGGTCATTGTTGTCGCAAATCTCAGGCCCGCCGTGCTGTGCGGCGTCGAGAGCAACGGCATGATCCTTGCCTCTGACGCGCCGGACGGGAGCGCGAAGGTCATTTTCGCCGACGATATGACCGTCGGCTCAAAGGTCAGGTGAACCTCGGTCTTCCTGCCTGACGCCAAAAACCGGCTGACCTATACTCATACGTTGTTTTATTGCGCTATCTGCTATCCGCTATCAGCTATCAGCTTTTATTTCGATGCCCGATTCATATCACGATATATTCGACACTCACGCGCATTACGACGACGCTAAGTTCGACTCCGACCGGGAGCAGGTCGTTTCCTCGCTCGCAACGGGCGGCGTCGTCGGCGTTATCAACTGCGCGACCGAGCCTGCGAACTTTGATTCAAGCCGCAGGCTTTGTGCGCAGTATCCGTTTTTTTACTGTGCTTTCGGGGTCCACCCGGAGGATATCGACGCGGCGGGGGAGAACTGGCTCGACCTGACGCGCGAAGCCGCCTCTTACGAGAAATGCGTCGCGATCGGCGAGATAGGGCTCGATTACCACTGGCGCAAGGATAACTCCGAGGCTCAGAAAGAGGTTTTCGCCCGGCAGCTGGAGCTTGCGCGTGAGCTCGACCTGCCCGTTATAATCCACGACCGCGAGGCGCACGCCGACGTGCTGGAGCTGTGCAGGAAGTACCGCCCGAAAGGCGTTCTGCACTCGTTTTCCGGTTCGGCGGAGCTTGCCGAAGAGTACCTGGCTATGGGGATGTATATCGGCGTCGGCGGTTCTCTTACATATCAGTACGCAAAAAAACAGCCGAAAGTAGCCGCCGTGACGCCCATGTCGCGCGTCCTGCTCGAGACGGATGCTCCTTACAGCTCGCCCGAGCCGCACAGGGGGGAAAGAAACACCAGTCTGTTCATACCCGCCGTTGCTCAAAGGATAGGGGAGATAAAGGGCCTCGACGCGCAGAGCGTCATCTCACAGGCGCATAAAAACGCTCTGGAGCTTTTCGGGATACGACCGGGCGACTGACGAACGACGTTTTCCGCCGTTATGACCCGGATATGAAGGAGGGATCACATGAAACACGCCGCCGCCGCAATAATTGCGGCCGTCATGCTTTTATGCGTTCTCTCTCCGTTCGCGTCTGCTCAGAACGAGTCCGCAGATGATGAAACGGTTGCCGGAACCGTGACCGAAGCTGCGGACGAGGCAGTAACTGCGACGTTGCCCGAGGACGCGGAGACGACGACGGAATTCGTTTCCGATCCGACAAAAAAGCTGTCCGACGTAACGCCCCGGATCGCAGAAATATATATGACGCGCGGCGGTGTTTCTCAGCGCCTTCTTGATCTGTATCCCGAATACCCCAACGGGTCGTTCTTTACCGTTTCCGGTTCAACGTGCGCTCACGGCAAAAGCGGTACCTGCACAAACTGTTCCCTTCTGAGCATCCATCCCGAACTCGTCGGCAAATGCGTCAAAGCGTGGCAGTGCGTCGCGTTTGCCCGTTACGTGATGTACAAGGTCTTCGGCTTCGACAATTACGGCATAGACAGGGATCAGGAGCCAGTAGACCTTGACGAGATCCGCCCCGGCGATCTGATAAGGACCAGTTCGCACGACAGCATCTTTTTGTTCGAGCACGAGGGCTGGTATTACGTTTACGAGGCGAACAACACCGATTATATCGACGAGGTCTCGTTTGCGTCAATTCCCAGAAGCCGCAGATACATGGAAAACGTGTCGATCTACAGAGCCCCGAACTACGACGAGGTCGACGCCGATCCGATACGCGATTATTCAGCGGAGTATCCCGACGCTTCGGAGCTTTCGTCCGACCCGGCGGAGGCCGTCGAGCTCAGCGCCGCGTATTCGGTATTCGAGCGCTGCGCCGTGATCGGGAACATACCCTCCGGCATGCCCAAAGACTTATTCGTCCGCGAGATGTCATATCTGTTCGGTAAGTCAGTGAAGCTGCTCAGATCCGACGGCGAATACGTAAGCAGCGGCGACGTCCTGCTCGTGTTCTACGACTCGGACGGCGGTTATTCCGACGGCGCGCCCGAGTATTCTTCAAAGGCTTACACTCTGGCGGTGAAGTATGACGTCGACGGCGACTCCGAAGTCTCGGCTTTCGACGCGCGCCTTGCCCTTCGCGGGGCGATTGAGCTCGACGAGCTGGAGGCGTACCAGCTCATCGCCGCTGAGCTGGACCCTGACGCGGTCATGACTACCTTTGAGGCAAGGACGATACTCCGCGCCGCCCTCGGCATCAGGGATGCGTAAACTTTTTTTGAAAAAGACGAAAAAAACAGTTGACAAAGCAGTTGATCCGCGTTAATATATCCGAGCTGTTTTAAGACAGCAGGTGCGAAAGCGTAAAGGTTTACACCGCCTGCCGAGAGTAGCGAAGCTGTATTATGTTTGTCGGTCTCTCGGTGATCCCGGGAGATTTTTCGTTTTTGCCGTGGCTTTTAGCCGTAATCCAAACAGAAAGCCGGTGAATCTATGCCAAGCGCAAAGGTACTTGAAGCAAAGCAGCAGCAGGTCGAGAACATCAAGACCCAGATTTCCGAGTCCTGCACCGGGCTTCTTGTTGACTTTACAGGTATCTCCGTCGAGGACGATACCAAGCTCCGCGCCGATCTCAGACAGGCGGGCGTCACCTACAAGTCTTACAAGAACACCCTCATCAACCTTGCCATCAAGGACACCGATCTCGACCCTCTTTGCGAGCATCTCGTCGGCGCGACCGCTATCGCTTCCTCCAAGGACGATTACGCAGCCGCCGCCCGGATCCTTTCGAAGTACATCGAGACCTCAAAAAGCAAGACCTTCGTTATCAAGGGCGGTTACCTTGACGGAGAGCCCATCGGGCTTGACAAAATCGACAGTCTTGCCAAGCTGCCCGACAGAGAGACCCTTCTCTCCATGGTAGCAAACGTTTTCCAGGCTCCCATGGCCTCGTTCGCGCGCGTTATCCAGGCGATCGTGGACAAAGCAGGCGAAGGCGCAGCCGAACCCGCGGCGGAGGAAGCCGCTCCGGCAGCCGAAGAGACGGCGGCCGCTCCCGCAGAATAATAATTGGAGGAATTTGTCATGTCTGAAAAAATCGATGCCATAGTCGAGGCAGTATCGCAGCTCTCCGTTCTTGAGCTTTCCGAGCTTGTAAAGGCCGTTGAAGAGAAGTTCGGCGTTTCCGCCGCCGCCGCCGTCGTAGCCGCCGGCCCCGCCGCCGCTGCAGGCCCCGCTGAGGAAGAGAAGACCGAGTTCGACGTCGTTCTCACCGATATCGGCGATCAGAAGATCAAGGTCATCAAGGTCGTCCGTGAACTCACCGGTCTCGGCCTTGCCGACGCAAAGGCCGCCGTTGAGGCAGCTCCCAAGGCCATCAAGGAAGCCCTTCCGAAGGAAGAGGCCGAAGCCGCCAAGGCTAAGCTTGAGGAAGTCGGCGCGAAGGTCGAGCTCAAGTAATCACCCTTGTTTTTCGAACCGGGCGTTCATTCGCCCGGTTTTTTGTTGCATTTATATCTTTTTTATGGTATTGTTATTAAAACTATTTCGTCGGGTTTGATTATGTCGGATGAACTCTTAACAAAAACTTTAAAAAAACGCTTTTTCATAGTCGCTGCCGTTTGCGGAGCGGTTCTGTTCGCGTTTTTGTTGGTTTCATCGTTCTTCGGCGTTGACAGAAGAGACGAAGCTTATTATATCGCTTTGGCGCAGCGTTTTTCCTTCGGAGATAGTCCGTTTATTGACGAGTGGCACGCGTCACAGTTTTTCGGTTTTATTGTTATGCCGTTCTATCTTCTGTTTACAAGCATCACAGGCTCTGCCGACGGCATTATTCTTTTTATGCGCTTTGTTTATCTTTTCTTCGATGCGATCCTTTATCTATTGATATGCGTT